>JARGFV010000006.1:0-4114 GCA_029210545.1 bacterium | reverse complement strand
CACTTTTCGCTTTCCGTCGAGCAAAAAGTCCCGCCCGGACTTTTTGCGACCCTGTCAGTTGATGGCTTTGCGTAAAAGTCATCAACGCGCCCCGGGTGGGGCGCCCGGATCAATGGCCTACCAATGTGCCATTGATCCGTGAGGAAAGCGAAAATGACACTTTTCGCTTTCCGTCGAGCAAAAAGTCCCGCCCGGACTTTTTGCGACCCTGTCAAGTACACCGCCGAAAGGGAAAGGCCATGTTCAAATCGACATTGCGGAGGAATATTCTCCTGTCACTGGGAGGGACCATTTCCGCGGTCCTTTTGGTGAGCACCTACTTTCAGATCAGCAACCTGAAGAGCTTCGCCCTGGAAACGGTGGGGATCCGCTCTGAAGCCCTGGCCCAGGGCATTTTGAACAACGCCGAAGCTCTCAAAAGATACAACCCCGCTTTTGCGGGCGATCCCCAGTCCCTTCTGGAAAAGCTCTCGGTCCAGTGTTCCCAACTTTACGAACTAAACCGGGACAAGAGCGTCACCCACTTCGCGGTGGTGAACCCCGAAGGTTTCTATGCGGCCCACAGCACAACGGATATGGGAGGGAAAACCGCCGGGAGCACGATCCTCCTCAGCTTGAAGGGGAAGAAGCTGGCCACGGTCCTCTACAACGGAGTGTACCACTCCCTGGTTCCCATCCTTGACGGGGACAAATTCATCGGCGCTGTCGACGTGGGGATGCCGGAGTCCTACGCCTCGGCAGTGGTTAACCGCATGGTCATCAACTCCCTTTTCCTCCTCATTCTTTTCCTGGCTGTATCCCTGTCGGCAGGCGCTTACCTGACTCAGGTCACCATCAAAAAACCCATCGACAGGATCATCTCCCTTGGCCGGGACCTCGCCCGGGGAAAGATCACCGGGACCATGGAGAAGGAATCCAATGTTGGAAAGATCGCGGCCCTGGAGGGAGTGTTTAACGACATCTCGGCTTACCTGACCTACGTTGCCGGGATCGCATCCGAGGTCCCAGACGGAGTTCTGGACAGCGATATCGTGCTCAGGTCGGAGCACGACATCCTTGGAAAGTCGGTGCAGAGCATGCTCGAATATCTGAAGCGTGTGGCATCGGTGGCGGCCGAAGTGGCCAACGGGAACCTTGCCGGCCATGTTGAGACCCGATCAGAGAAGGATGCCTTCGGGAAATCCCTGGAGTCCATGAAAAAGGGCCTGAGTTCCCTGATCTTCCAGGTTCGCTCCAACGCCCAGGGGATCATGGACATGGGGAGAGAGATCTCGGAGCTTTCCGGCCAGGGTGAGAGCATCGTCAGGGAGGTCAACGCCGCGACAGAAGAGATGACGACCACAAAACAAGTGATGGGAGAAAGCATCCAATCCGTCGCCTCAAACATGGAGAACCTGTCATCGTCCGCAGGGGAGACCACCGCCTCCATGACCCAGATGACCTCATCCATCAGCCACATAACGGTCAATGCCGAGAAACTCTCCCAACAAGCCAACAGGACCATCGAAGCACTGACCAGTACAGTCCGTTCCATCGAGAAAGCAGCCGATAGCGTGAGCCTGTCCTCGAGCATCTCCCAGGAGACGACCCTGGCTGCGACAGAAGGCAGGGAGTCGATGGACAAGGTCATGGAAGGCATGGAGATGCTGCACGGGTCGGTGACAGCGGCAGCCAGCACCATGGTTAAATTCGAGGAGCGCTCCAGGGATATCGGCACCATTCTGGAAGTCATCCAGGAGATCGCCGACAGCACCTCCCTGCTCGCTCTGAATGCAGCCATCATCGCGGCTCAGGCGGGTGAGAAGGGCCGCGGGTTTGGCGTGGTAGCCGAGGAGATCAAGAAACTCGCCGAGGGGGTCAAGAGCTCCTCTCAGGAGATCGGCGGCATAGTAAACTCCCTTCAGATGGACATTTCCTCCACCGTGGCGACCATAAGGCAGGGTTCGGAACTGGCCGGCGAAAACATGGACCGCACCCGTCAGGCCAGGGAATCACTGGAAAAAATATCCGAGAGCGCCGAACAATCCTCCAGGGAGGTTACCGACATTGCCAATGCCCTGCATGAACTGAAAAGTACCAGCAGATCTGTTATGGAAGCGATGGAGAGCGTCAAGAATATGTCCGATGACATCACCTCCGCTGCGACCCAGCAGCAGGCGAGCACCGCCGAGATAATGACCGCCATGGGCCACGTTGACAAAATGTCCCATCAGATCGCCAATGCTACGGAACAACAGGCCACAGGCATCAGGAACATCATCAACATCACATCGGGGGTGTCAAAGCTCATGGGCGACAACCTGAGCAGTTCGGAGTCCATCGTCGAATCGTCGAAGAAATTCATCTCCCAGGCCGAGTTCCTCATCGGTTCGGTCAGGCTGTTCCAGCTCAATGGAGGAGAGGAAACCCTTGAGGAAGCCGATGGTGACGAGGAACAGGAAGGAACTGTGAAAGTGGAAGAAGGGGAGTTGAAGAAAAAGTCGATCAATGCATTCACCCGTCAAAAACCAAAGCTGTAGTTCTTCCCCGATTTTCCTCCAGCCGTCGCCATGGGTTATGGCAGGCACGCCGCGCTCCTCCGCCTGTCCCGAGCTTGTCGAGGGTCGGGACGGGCGTCCTGCCAGCGAGCCGCCTTTGCGTAACTTGTGCGTTACAGTTTTTGATAGCGATAGCGCTTAATTGCTATCGCTGCTCAGCGCCTCTTCACTGTCTATGAGATACACCTCCACCCGCTCCCCCGCTTTCGCCCCCTCGGCGTCCTCGGGCAGGATGATGATCCCGTTGGCCGCCGACATGGACCTGAGGATCCCTGACCCCTGTTTACCCGTGGTGTGGGCATAGAGGATCCCGTCCTCTTTTCTCTCAACAACCCCACGGATGAAGTTGCGGCGACCGGGCTTCTTCTTCACGTCCTGCTCCAGCACCGCCCGCACCGTGGGCCGGAAAAGGCGGGTATGCCCCATCATCTTTCTCAGGGCGGGGCGCACGTAAAGCTCGAAGGACAAGGTGGCTGACACCGGGTTCCCGGGAAGGGCGAATACCGGCTTGCCCCGCCTCACCCCGAAGGTCATCGGCTTGCCCGGTTTCTGGGCCACCTTCCAGAACAGCACCTCCACGCCCACCTCGCGGAAAACATCCTTGAGGTAATCGTAGTCCCCCATGGAGACGCCGCCGGTGGTCACGAGCACATCGGACTGCAGCCCTTCCTCGATCATGACGGCGAGGTGATCCGGATCGTCTTTTGCGATCCCCAACTGCCGCGGCACGGCCCCGCACTCCCTTACCAGGGCGGTCAGGGCATGGGTGTTGCTGCTGTAGATCTGCGCTTCGTGGGGAACCTCCCCCAGACTGACCACTTCATCCCCCGTGGCGAGGATGGCCACCTCGGGCCTCCGGAAAACCCTGAGCTGGGCGATGCCCTGGGAGGCGACAAGGCCCAGGTCTGCCGGCCTGAGAGGGCGTCGGGCGAGAAACATCTCTTCGCCCTCCCTGATATCTTCACCTGCCCTGCGGATGTTGGCGCCGGCCTTGAGGGGAACCGTCAGGTAGAGGGTCTCCGCCTCCACGCGGGTCTGCTCTACAGGCACCACGGTGTCGATCCCCTCCGGGACAGGCGCGCCGGTCATTATCCTCACCACCTGTTCCTCTCCCACGGGGTCACCGGCCCGGTCACCGGCACGGATCGTCCTGACGATCGGCAGTGCAGCGGGATTCTGCTCTGTCGCGGCGCCCGTAGCTGCCGCAGTCAGGGCAAATCCGTCCATGGCCGAGTTGTCCCGGGGGGGGACGTGACGCCGGGCGGTGACCGGCTGGGCCAGGACCCGGAACAGGCACTCGTCGAGGCCCACGACCTCGCTGCCGAGGGGGATCACATTGTCAAGCACGATGGATCTTGCTTCAGCTACCCTAATCACAAAGAAAACCTCCTTGGACATTCAAGAGCATAAACCACAGGGTACCAACCTTCGCATGAAGCTACGGCTGGCAGGCACAGGGTTTCACAGGGTAAGGCAAGATCAAAGCCCAAGTCAGCTAGACCTCGGCTGTAAGCCGAGGGCTTGAAGTGGCGCGTCGAATGAATTCGACTTGAAGCGCCACTTGATACCGCCGTCTT
>JARGFV010000005.1 GCA_029210545.1 bacterium | reverse complement strand
TGGTTTTCGGTTCCCTCACGGATCGAACACACAGCCATTGGCACTCGATCCGGGCGCCCTCCCCGGGCGCGGCTGCTATTGCCGGTCATCGATCCGGGCGCCTCTCCCAGGCGCGGTGAGTCATTGATTTGGGCGCCCCGCGCGGGGCGCGTTGATGGACTTTTTTGCGAGTCCATCAATCTTCTAATTTAACTCGATTTTTGATTATAGCAGTGTAGCATTTTCCGCACGAATACCGCCAGGAGTCTCAGGGGTTCCCCGAGGGCCTCCCAGGGCCGCAATGAACGCTTCCACCACAGCCGGATCGAACTGGATACCCGCGAACCTCCTCAGTTCCACCAGGGCATCCTTGTGTTGGAGCCTGGCCCGGTAGGGGCGGGTGGTTGTCATGGCATCGTAGGCGTCGGCCACAGCGATAATACGGCCCACCAGAGGGATCTCCTCGCCACGGAGCCCTTCCGGGTAGCCGCCGCCGTCGTACCGTTCGTGATGGTGCCGGATCCCGGGTACGATCTCCGCGAAGGATTTGAACTTTCCGAGGATATGGGCGCCGATGACCGGATGCTCGTTCATGGCCAGCTTCTCCTCATCATCCAGCCTGCCCTCCTTGCCCAGGATATATTCCCTTACCCCTATTTTCCCGAAGTCGTGGAGCTGCCCCGCGATCTTGAGCATGGTGAGAAACTTGGAGTTGTAGCCCATGTGACCGGCTGCCATGACGGCGAATTCGGCGACCCGCTGGGAGTGTCCGTGGGTGTAAGGGTCCTTGGCGTCGATGGCCGAGGACAGGGCTCCCAGGGTGGCGAAGAGGAGGTCGGCCAGTTCCTGGTAGAGGTGAACGGCGTACAATACGGAGGAGGCCTGCCGCGAGAGGGCCAGGGCGAACCGCAGATCGCCATCCCCGATCGCCCCCTTTTTCGCCAGCCCGAACACGACGTAACCTTCCCTGAAGTTCCGGAGGCGGAAGGGCACGATAAGAAGGTTCTCCTCACCGCCCTCCGCCAGGGGCGCCGAGACAAGGGCGGGCCCGGAGCATGGCAGACAGACCTCCTCCAGCCCCGAGCCGGCCTGCCCGTCGCCGGACCAGGGGAGTTCCCCGTAGGTCTCCAGAACCTCAAGAGTTCCCAAGCCCTCTGTGTCAGCGAGGAGGAATGTTCCCCATTTGGCGCCGACCTTCTGGGCGCCCTTGTCCAGGATAACGGTCAGGGCTCTTTTGTGACCGCTGTCGGGAGCAAGGCTCTCTGTTACCGCATACAGGAACATGAGCTCCTCGTACTTCTGAAGCAGGTACTCCGTGGTGTCCTCTATGGCACCCCTGTCCCTGGCCTTTTCCACCAGCTGCTCCCGGATAAACCGTCCCAGGGCCTCCAGGCGGGAACGTGTGTAGACAGGGCTCCGTGATGCCTCCATTATCAGGCGATCGGCGGAAGCGAACCCCAGTTCGCCGGCCAGGGTCCTGACGTGTTCCTTGTGTTCCTCGGACATCCCCTGGATCAGGGCGTGTCCCACGAAGACCGTCCCGAGATCCAGTCCTTCCGCACTGCGGAGGGGAACCGCCATTTCTGCCATGCGGGCATGGCAGATGTCGAACTCGGGCCCGGCATCGGCACGGCACCGGGCCAGTATCTGACCGGTGGACGCCTGGCATCGGCGGGCCCCCTCCGGCGTGGATTTGAGCTGCATGCAGAAGGTACTCTCCCCCGCGATCAGATAAGGCTGATCGGAACCGGCGGGGAAATAGGAGATGCCCAGACCGGTGAACTGGGACAGCTCCTGAAAAAACCCCTTCAGTTCATCCCGCGGGAGCGGCAGGTCTGATCGTATCGGCACCGGGCGTGTCATTCCTGGCTGTCTCCGTCCCTTACGGACCTGTCCGCGGAGGCGAGGGTGAAAAAGAAGAGGCTGCCTTCTCCCTCGGCAGGCTCGACACCGATGATGCCGCCGTTTATCTCCACAAGGCGCCTGCAGATGGGAAGACCCAGTCCCACGCCCTGGCCGTCGGCGTCGATGAGCATCCTGTGCCTGGTATACTTCTCAAAGATCGCCTCCCTTCGGTCCTCGGAAACCCCTGGACCGAAATCCCTGATGAAGACCTCCACATCGCCCTCCCGGCCGGGACGCTCGCAGATCCTTGCTCCAATGATCACCTCGGTTTCCGGCGGATTGTACTTCAAGGCGTTGGACAAAAGCCTGTTGGTGATGTCCGCTACCCCTTCCTTGTCCGCATAGGCCTCCGGCAGCCCTTCGGCGATCTCCGATTTGAGGGTGATCCCTCGGGCCTGGGCGGAAGACTGGTTGCTGATCATGGCGTTGAGCAGGGTCTCGGACACGTTGAAGGGCTCCGGATTGAACCTGAAATCGGTCAGCTCTATCCTGGAGAGGCTCAGAAGATCCTCCACGATCTCGGCGAGTTTTGCCGTCTCCTCTGCAATGATATCGAGGTATTCCTTCTGACGCGGGGGGGCCTTGTCGTAGGTATCGTCCCAGAGGAGATCCAGAAATCCCTTGAGCGAGGTCAGGGGGTTTCTCAGATGGTTGGAGACATTCTCCAGGAACCTTGTCTTAAGGTGGTCGAGCTCCTCCTCCTCGGAAATGTCCCTGAGAAGGATGATGAGCCCCAGGGTCTGTTCCTCGCGTTCATCCACCACGGCCACGCTGGCCACCAGGGGGATCTTGTCCTTGATGGAGGTGAAACGGACCGTCCAGGTGGGGTTCTTGACGCCGATGTGCTGTTCCTGGAGGATCCGGAACGTTTCCGCGGGGATGTGGTCGAACAGATGCCGCCCCTCGACCTCATCGTCAACTCCCAGCAGTTCATGGGCCAGGGGGTTCGCGTGAATGATCCTGTAGGACCAGTCGGTGACGATAACACCCTCCCCCATGTTCCGGAGGATCGCCTCGACCCGGTTCTTTTCCAGCTCCAGTCCGGTGACCTGCCTGTCCCGTTCCTGGAGCAGCTGGACGTTATCCAGCAGGATCGAGAGCTGGGCCGCGATCATTTCCACAAGAGCGCGGTCGTCGGGTATGAAAAAGTTGTTCCGGTGTGAGAACAGGGTGACACTCCCGAGGACCCCCCGGGAGGAACGCAGGGTGACCATGAGTTCAGAGGCAGCCGCCTTTCGCGACAAGGTGTCCCTGAGATCGGATTCCTCGATGAGCCTGGCTTCGAGAGCCGCGATGGCCGCGACCTCCGTCTTCCTTTCGAGGGCGAGGGTCTCTGTCCCCTTTTTGATCACCGCCTTCTTCGAGACTTTGAGGGGCAGGTTCCGGTATTTGAGGGCAACCAGTTTCTCGCCGGCTCCCGGAAGCGCCACAAATATGGATCCCAGATCGTAATCCACCACCTGGCAGATGAGGTTGAGGCTGTTCATGAGCAGGGCGTCAGGACGGTCAAGATAGGTGAACAGTTTCCCTGTCTCGTTGATGATGGTCAGCTCGAGAAGTTTGCGCTCGAGGATATCATCGGCACGCCCTTTCAGCGATTCACTGGAAAGCTCATCGGGGCTCACCGGCTTTATGGGTTCACGCTTCTCCTTGAGGAGGGACGATATGGTCTCCAGAAGGGCCTGCTGCTCGATCGGCTTGGTGATGTAGGCGTCGGCTCCGACTTCAAGGCCCCAGAAGCGGTCTTTCTGGGTGTCCTTTGCGGTCATCATCACAACGGGCAGGGCCTTTAACCTCTCGTCGCTCCTGATGAGCCGGCACACCTGGTACCCGCTCATCTCCGGCATGATGATGTCCAGGAGAACGAGGTCAGGCGGTGCTTCGCCGATGGACAGCATGGCCTCGTGCCCGTCCATGGCACGATCGATCTCGTATCCCTCCTTGACGAGCACGTCCTTGACAAGCTCGTGGATGAAGGGGCTGTCATCGACCACAAGGATCCTGTAAGCCATCAGCCATCCTCCCCGCTAACGGTTTTCATTCTTAAGACGAAACGGCTCCCCGGCCTGCCTTCCCGATCCTGAAGTGTGATGGAACCCCCGTGCAGATCGATGATCTTCTTTACGATGGCAAGGCCCAGGCCGCTTCCCTTCCCCCGTCCCGATGAAGCCCTCGGGACCTGGTGATATTTTTCGAAAATACGCTCCTGCTCCTCGGGAGGCACACCCGGCCCTTCATCGAGGATCTCGATGCTGACCTCGCCGTTGACCCTCCTGATGACCGTTTCCACCACACCTCCCTGGGGGGAGAAATTGATGGCGTTGGAATAGATGTTGACCAGCACCTGCAGGAAGCGCTGTCGATCCGTTTCGATCACGAACGGTTCGTTGCTCCCGCCCGTCAACTGCAGGCGAACCTCTTTCCCGGCAGCTAAACCCTCCATGCTTCTCATGGCGTAATCGATGAGTTCGACGGCGGAACAGGGCTCCACATGCATCGTCATCCTGCCTGATTCCAGGCGGCCCAGGTCCAGGAGATCGCTGATGAGAAAGATCATCCGATCGGCCTCGGAATCGAGGATACCCAGGTATTCCTGGAATTTTTCCCGGTTATCATAATCGCCGTTTAACAGGACCTCGATAAACCCCTTGAGGGATGTGAGGGGGGTCCTCAGATCGTGGGATACGATGGCCAGAAACTCCTCCCGGTTCCGTTCCAGTTCCCGGATCCCGGTGAGGTCCCGGAGCCCGAACAGTACCCGGGACGGCCCGGTAGCATTTGCCATGGAAAGGCCCAAGAGTTCGATCTCCCGGGCCTGCCCAGCGGATGCCTGGAACTGAACGAGGCTCCTCACGGCCTGTCCCCCGGCGGCCTGGACAGACGTCATGAAACCTTCCGGCACCGGGAAACCGGTCTCGAAGAAATCGGTTCCAGCCAGTGGGGAAGAACCGCCGCCCAGGAGCTCGACAGCCTTCGGGTTGAGGTCGAAGATACGACCGCTGTCTTCCATGATCACGAGCCCTTCGTCCAGGATCCGGAAAACCTCCTCCTTCTCCCTGCTCATGATCTTCATCTCCTCGATGCGTGCCTCCAGCTGGCGAACGAGCTGGACATTGCGGATGGAAAGGTATTGCCTTTCCAGGGCGCGCTGCACCGAGTGAACGAGATCCTCCTTCACGATCGGCTTCTTGATGTAGTCGTAGGCTCCGGCCTTCAGGGCCTCTATGGCACTTTCCATGCTGGCGTAAGCTGTCACCATGATAACCGCGATGCCCGGGTCCCGTTCCCTGATCCTGGCAAGGACCTCCGTTCCAATGATATCCGGCAGCACCAGGTCCATGACCACGACCCTGAATCGACCTTCCGCGCAGGCGGCCAGGGCCTCTGCCCCGGTGCCCACAACATGGACCTCGTAACCCTCATCCACCAGGATATTGGCCATCAGGTCCCGGAAGAACTTCTCGTCATCGATGACGAGGATGGGGCCGACGGTCTGTCCGTCATTTCTTGGCATGGGCGGTTCCTTTTCGGCCTTTCCCGGTTTTCTTTGTCCGGGAGGCGGGCCCGGCAAAAGCCCCTTTTTCGAAGACCTCGTCAATGGCCTGATCCAGGTCGTCCACCGTCACGATCTCCATTCCCCGGGTCACGTAGGACGGGATCTCCTTCAGGTCCGGCCGGTTCAGGCCGGGAATAACGACCTTCGCGATCTCCGAACGTTTGGCGGCAAGGAGTTTTTCCCTGAGGCCGCCGATGGGAAGGACCATCCCGGTAAGGGTGATCTCCCCGGTCATGGCGACGGCGGGGAGGGGCGTTTTTCCTGTCAGGGCCGATATCATGGCGGTGGTGATGGCCATCCCGGCAGAGGGTCCGTCCTTGGGGGTCGCCCCGGCGGGAACATGGACGTGGACATCGGTTGCAAGGACCGACTGAGGCGTGATCCCGAGTTTCCTTCCTCTTGAACGGATATAGGTCAGTGCCGCCAGGGCCGATTCCTTCATGACGTTTCCCAGGGAGCCCGTCATGGTAAGGGAGCCTTTCCCCTTGACAGCCGAAACCTCGATATTAAGGGTCTCGCCACCCACAGGGGTCCAGGCAAGCCCCACAGTCACACCGACCCTGGCCTTGTCCTCTCTCCTGACCTCCCGGAAACGGGGAACTCCAAGGTAGTTTTCCAGGTTGCCGGCAGTCACGCGAGTCCCGGATCTTTTGCCCATGGCGATCCGTTTTGCCACCTTCCGGCACACGTTCCCGATCTCTCTCTCCAGGTTGCGGACTCCCGCTTCCCGCGTGTACTCAAGAACGATCCGGTCCAGGGCCCCTCCCGAGATCCGGAGGAGTTCTGCGGACAGGCCGTTTCTATCCAGCTGGCGGGGAACGAGGTATCTTTCGGCTATGTGTATTTTTTCGACCGATGTGTAACCGGGCAGACGGATGACCTCCATACGGTCCCTGAGCGCCTGGGGGATCGGATCGGCCATGTTGGCCGTGGCAATGAACATGACCGAGGAAAGATCGTAGGGCACAGCCAGGTAATGGTCCCGGAAGTTGTTGTTCTGCTCCGGGTCGAGGACTTCCAGAAGCGCCGAGGAGGGATCTCCCCTGAAATCGGCACCGAGTTTGTCGATCTCGTCCAGCATGAACACCGGGTTTTTCGAACCTGCCTGTTTCATCCCCTGGAGGATCCTTCCCGGAAGTGCCCCGACGTAGGTCCTGCGGTGCCCCCTGATCTCGGCCTCGTCCCTGATACCGCCCAGGGACATCCGCACGAACTTGCGGCCCATGGCCCTGGCAATGGAACGGCCCAGGGAGGTTTTTCCAACACCCGGGGGACCGACCAGGCACAGGATCGGTCCTTTCAGTTCCTTTTTCAGTTTCAGAACGCCGAGGTACTCCAGGATCCGCTCCTTGATCTTTTCCAGATCGTAATGGTCCTCATCAAGAACTTTAAGGGCTTTATCCAGGTCGAGCCTGTCCCGTGTACCCTTCTTCCACGGGATCTCGACCACCCACTCCAGATAGGTCCTCAAGGTGGCGGCCTCCGCGGAGTCGGGATGCATCTTTCCAAGACGGTCAACCTGCTTTACAACCTCATCCAGGACTTCCGCGGGCAGCGAAGCCTTTTCGATCCTTTCTCTGAAGTCACCTATTTCGGCCTGCCGTTCGTCCTTGTCTCCAAGCTCTTCCTGGATCGCCTTGAGCTGCTGCCTGAGGTAATAATCCCTCTGGGTCCTGCTCATCTCCTCCTGGGTCTGATCCTGGATCTTCTGCTGCATCTCGAGGATCTTGATCTCCCTGTCGAGGATCCCGTGAACATAGGTGAGACGCTCGATGGGATCGACGGTCTCCAGCACCTTCTGGGCTTCCACGAGCCCCAGCCCCAGACTGGAACCGGTCAGGTCCGCCAGGCGTCCCGGGTCACTGACGTTGTCAGCCACTGCCAGCACGTCGGGGGGAACCGGTTTGCCGAGCTGGACCACCCGCATGAGGCCTTCCCTCGTGGCCCGTACCATGGCCTCAACCTGGAGGGGCAGCGATTTATGGAAAGGCTCATCGATGAGATCGAGCCGAACGGAAAAATAGGGATCGGTGGACAGATACTCGGTGACCTTGCCCCGCTGGAGTCCCTGGACCAGGATCTTGGCCTTACCGTCCGGTGTTTTGAGCATGCGGATGATGACGCTGACGGTGCCGAGGTCGTGCATATCCTTCGTACCCGGCTCTTCCACCTCCCCCTCCTGCTGGGCCGTGAGAAATATGAGCCGGTCGCCCTTCAGGGCTTCGTCAAGGGCGTGGATCGACTTGTCCCTGCCCACGACCAGGGGCACGATCATGTAAGGGAAAACCACCAGATCACGGACAGGCAGCAGCGGCAGGATCTCGGGGATCTTCATCCCTTCGCCGCCGGCATTTTCTTTATCCCTTTCCTCGATGTCGTTGTTTCGGTCTTCACTCATTTTCCACCCCGGTCCCACCGGCAATGGGCACCTTGACCACCGCTTTACGCCTGTCACTGACCAGGGGCAGCCTGATCCGCAGGACCCCATTGGCAAGTTCAGCGCTTACACCTGAGGTATCCACGTTGGCCGGGATATCGATGACGCGCCGGAACACACCGAACTCCCTTTCAAGGCAAAGGTACCTGAGGCAGCCCGAATCAAGTCGTCCGGCCTTGTAACCCTCGATGGTGAGACGCTCACCATCGATACCGACAGCAAGGTCCTCCCGAACCATGCCGGGAGCTTCCAGTTCGATAAGCAGCCCCCGGTCATCCTGGACGATATCCACGGGCGGATGGGCCGTTTCACCAGCCCAGTCAGGGGCCATGGGGACCCTGCCTGAGAACCCGTGGATCAACCGGACAAACCGGTTTAACGTCCATCCGGTGTCCCAGATAAAATCTTTCCTTTTCATTCAGGTTCCGCCTGCCGCTATTTTATCGGTAATGTATCGGAGGAGAGGTGGCCCAAGCTCCTCATCCTTGAGTCCGTAATGGATATTGGCCATGAGAAAACCGAGCCGGGTCCCGGCGTCATGTCTCAACCCCTCGAAAACAAGCCCGTAAACCTCGTCCTCTACGGCCAGCCGGTCAAGGGCGTCGGTAAGCTGGATCTCTCCGCCGACACCAGGCTGGACTCCCTCGATGAGATCGTATATCTCCGGCACCAGGATGTACCTCCCGATCACGGCGAGGTTCGAGGGCGCGGAACCGGGAGGCGGTTTTTCCACGAACTTCCGGATCCTGTAGACACCCGGATCGGTCCTTTCCCCGTCGGCGATCCCGTAAAGATGGGTCTGGTCCCCGGGGACCTCCTGGAGAGCGACGATGGTCTTCCCTGTCCGGACAAAAAGGTCTGCGAGCTGAGCCACACAGGGAACAACGGAATCGATGAGATCGTCGGGAAGGATCACAGCGAAAGGATCATTTCCCACAAGTCCCCGGGAACAGAGGATGGCGTGACCCAGGCCTCTGGGGCTGTCCTGGATCACCGAACTGACCCGCACCATCCCGGACACTGCTTTCACCTGCTCCAAAAAACCCAGTTCTCCCCTTGCCTCCAGGAAATTCTCCAGGGCCGGATCTTTTTCGAAATATCTCTGAACGGCCTCCTTGCCCTCCGCCGTCACGAGGATCAGGTCCCGGATACCCGAACGGGCCGCTTCCAACACGACCTCGTGGATAAGGGGCCTGTCGACGAGGGGCAAGAGCTCCTTCGGGACCGATTTGGTGGCGGGGAGGAATCGGGTACCTTTCCCCGCAGCCGGGATGACGACCTTGGTGACCTTCAAGCGGACTCCCTTCTTGTTGGAATCTATCAGGAAAATATAACAGATTTGCCTATATGAATAAAAGAGTTGTTAGGCTTCGCTTAACAACTCTCTTATATTTCTATCTTCAGACGACAGGTTTGAAAACAGCAAGCCGTCGGACATCCTACCGTTTTCAAACCTTGACAAACGACGGGCCTTTGAAAATAATAGGCCCTCATTTTGCCGAAGTGGTGGAACTGGTAGACACGCCATCTTGAGGGGGTGGTGGGCAACCGCCTGTGCGAGTTCGAGTCTCGCCTTCGGCACCATTCGACGCATAACGAAGCCCGCCTTATACAAGGCGGGCTTCGTTATTTGCTCATGGCAGGCCATGTAAGGAAAGAAAGCGAGACGAGAACTTGACCGAAGGTCAACAGTGAGCTTGTCCCCCGTAGCCCATTATGAGCGAAGGGGGAAGTCTCGCCTTCGGCACCACCCTTCGACAATCTCAGGGTAGATGAGGAAAAGGACCGTTGAGCCTGTCGGAGGGTGGTAGTCCTGAGCAAGCAACCCCGCGACAATGAGGGGAGCGCGTCGAAGGGCAGCCCCAAAAAAACAGGGCCCTGCAGGACCCTGTTTTTTTGGGAGTTCCGAGTTCAAAGTTGATAGGGTCGCAAAAAGTCCAATCCGGGACTTTTTGCGCGTCCATCAAAGTTCCGGGTTCCAAGTTCAGATCAAACATCCAACCGTGAACCCCTCGTAACAGGCGAGACATGGTTTCCCGCCATGCTGCTGATCCACAAAAAACGGTGACCTGTGGCAACCTGGATGGTGGTGATCTTTATGGTCACCGTTTTTTGTGGCTTGACATCATCGGCCACCTGTTTTTTACTGGAAGCAGGTGAACTCTTCCACATTCAGCCGGGGGGCAGCCATGTATTACGATTGGTCAAGCGTAAAGCGCTATTCCGCCACAGGGTGGAAGTACGGCTCCTTGAGGTTCTTCCTGGGTGTCCTGGCTCTCGTCATCATCGTTTCTCTCCTGGGATCGGCCCCCTTCTGGGTCACCTTCCCCTCCATCGCACCGCTCCTGGTTCTTTACTTCCCCATTCTCGGCTTTTTCATCGAAACAATGGAAAAGGACTGGAAGGACTGGCATCTGTGGTAGGGAAGTTTACGGTGTACAGTTTACGGTGTACAGTTTACAGCTTACAGTTCGAGGCTGACACACTTCTCCTCCGACATCATCTACCATCCCCTGAACACCCGGGCATTTATCTAAATAGAAAACGGCGCAACACAATAATCCACGATTTTCAGTTTTGTGCTTTTATTTGACTGTAAACCGCAAACTGTTAACTGTGGACTTCTCCCCCTTATTGACTTTCCCGTTAATCTTTATAAGCGTTTTAGGATCAAACACCATGGTTACCAGGAGAATACCGAATGCGTGACATTGAAGAGATTGTTGCCAGGTTCCGCGAGTCGGGACTCAAGATCACACCGCAGAGGGTGAGTATCTTCAAACTGCTCCAGGGAAATCGTGACCATCCCTCGGCAGAGGACATCTACCGGCAGGTTCTCAAGGTTCATCCGGCCATCTCATTCACCACCGTTTACAAGACGCTCCAGACTCTGCGGGACATGGGAGAGTTGCAGGAACTCACCATAAACCCGGAAAGGGCCCACTACGATCCGGCGACATGGGAACACGTCCACACCTTCTGCAGATCCTGCCGCAGCATCTGCGATCTCGATGATGGTCATGAAAGCAACCTGACGCCTTTCATCGCCGAAGCCGGGTCCTTTGAAGTCCACCACGTCCAGATCCACCTGGTGGGCCTCTGCGGGGAATGCCGATAAGGGCAGTAGCCAGTAGTCAGTGATCTGAAACCTGATTACTGATATCTGATATCTAACCAAAAGGAGTTTCCCATGGCTGTATTCAAGTGCAGGGAATGTGGTAAGACCATGGAAGGCCGCTGCAAACCTAAAAAATGTCCCTCCTGTGGAGCAGCCGACAGCTTCGAGAAGGAGGAGTAACTGGCGTTACCGTTTACAGTTCACGGTAAACGGTTCACAGTTCACAAACGAAAAGACAAGAAACGGCGGGAATCCGAGGAGACAGGGTCCCGCCGTTTTTCACGGGCTCTGACTGTAAACAGTAGACCGTACACTATTCTAAACTAAGTTAATCACCATCCCGTCCTCGGCAACAACAACTTCACCGTCGAAATATTTCCGGGCAAGGAGGGCGAGGGTTTCCGGCTCCGGACCCGGGTTGATGTGGCTGAGAACAAGAAACCCTAAATCCGCAATCGGGTCACTATAGCCCGATTGCGGGATTTAGGGTTTCCTTGACACATGGAGCCATTTTTATCCATACTAACAGCTTCAGACAAATCATATCCATGTATCTGTCAAGGTTCTCCGACAGTCTCGTGCATGAAGATTCACAGCCGCGCTATCCGGACAGGGAGTTGACGCATAAAGGCGGACCAATGAATGATCTAAAAAAAATGCATTTTACAGCCGTTGCCCTTGTCACGGCCCTGGCTCTGGTGACCGTTTCCTGTTCGGCCCCCCAGGTCAGGGAGGAATCTCCGGAAGAGAGGCTGGACCAGGCGAGAACCAGCATGGAAAAGCACCGCTACGAGGCTGCCCAGGAAACGCTGGAAGATCTCAAGTTCATCACAGCCGGGACCCGGCTCGGTGGAGAAGTCCAGTTCCTGCTGGCCGAGACGCGCTACAGGCAGGGAAAACTGTCCGAAGCCGAAGTCGGCTACGGAACCTACCTGTTATCGTACCCCGGCGGTCCCTTCGCGGAAAAAGCGCTGTTCTACCAGGCCCTCTCCAAGGTCAGGCAGCTGGAAAAGATGCGCCTCGGTTTCTTTTCGATCAAACGCTACCTCCCCCACGATCGGGATATTTCGATCATTCGTGAAGCCAGGGTCCTCTTTCAAAGGTATCTTGAAACCTACCCCGGGGGGGAATGGGTCGAAGAGGCCGATGAACGAGTCACCGAACTGCTGACGAAAGAGGGGGAACACGAGCTGGGAATCGCTTCTTTCTATCTCAACAAGGACAAACCCCAGGCGGCGCTGGCAAGGACCGGACGGGTCCTGCAAGGCCCCTTCCCGGATCCGATCCTTGATCGTGCCCGTAAACTGGCCGGGGAAGCTGACGCGGCCTTGCCGGATGCCCAGGGAGGCAGCGGACACTGACCCGGTGCAGGCAAAGAGGAGCGCGCAAATGACCGGGAAAAGGTACACGGTGTCAGAGATCGACGACCTCATCGCCCAGGGTCACATGGACCAGGCAGAGGGGGCTCTCCTTTCGATCTATCGCGGCAACCCTGACTTCGCGGACGTGTGCAACCGTCTTGGCCAGCTGTATTATCAAAAGGGGGAGTTCCCCCGGGCCCGCGAGTATCTGGAAAGAGCGGTCAGGCTCAACCCGGACTACACGGAAGCCTCCCTGAACCTGGCGGTAACTCTCAACGAAATGAGACAGTACGGACGGGCAAAGGAGGTTATCGACCAGGCCCGGCAGAGAGCGTCCCGGAAAAAGGCACCCATCGAACCTTTCGTGGCCGGCAAGCTGGCTAACCGTCACAAGGAGACAGGCGATATCTACCGAGAACTGGGTATGTTCGTGGAGAGCATCGAGGAATACCGGAAAGCGCTCAACCTGTCGCCCGGTTTCCCGGATATCCAGGTGCGGCTGGCCGTGACACTCAGGGAGATCGGGATGACGGACGAGGCCCTCGGGATCCTGTCGAGAACCATCGAAACCCGCCCGGATTATCTGGACGCCCGGATCCAGCTCGGGATCACATACTTTTCCCGCGGTTTCCTGGAAAGAGCCAACGAACAGTGGGGAGAGGTCCTCAAGGCCAATCCGAATCACGCCAAGGCCCTGATGTACATGAGTTTTCTGGGAAAGGACAAGGTGGGGCGGCACCCTGCCAACTAGACATATCGGAGAACCCTGCACATCACGCCAACGGCGTGACTAGCAGCGTGTCGGAAAACCTCTTGACACGCTGCTGTAGGTTTTTCGGAAAGCCCTTTTTTGGGTCTTTTCTTGAAAACAAGAGCATTAAACCGGTAAATAACTCCGGTGAATTACCAAATGTGCCATATATTTGTTTTTTTCGGTCTAAATGCTACTTCCGATAAACTATATCCAGGAGCCTGCATGGGGTTCTCCGACAGGCTCCTAGATACAGTTTGTCGGCAGCATGTCGGGGGTGTTCCCGACACGCCGCTGATACATGCAAAATCCGGCGGGGATAATCACGGGTTTTGCATATCTTGACAGGCTTTTTCCCTGAGCTTATCATCCCCGGAGGGTCTGTCAGCAAGCCCGAGGTTTACCGGCAGCCCCCTGGCTCCACGCGGGCATCACATCGGAAGCCGCGTTCGGGGTTTCATTTGCACACTGATGCCGGCCTTCCCGACACCAGATACCGGGGGGCAAAATAAAGGAAGCCTTTGCCATAAGGAGAGCGCCATGAAGCGAACCGGCACCTATCGGGCCGTGGCTGTTTACGCTCTGTTCGTCCTGATGTCCCTTTCCATCATTCCGGCTGCGGTCAACGCTTCCGGCAAGGTCCACATCGTCCAGAAGGGCGACACGCTGTGGGACCTCTCTTCTTTTTATCTTTACGATCCTTTCGTATGGCCCCAGGTCTGGAACGCTAACCGGGATATCGAAAATCCCCACCTCATCTACCCGGGTCAGGAGATAGTTATCCCCGAGAAGGTGGTGCGCACTGCTGTGCCTCCTGTCGAGGCCAGGCCTGTCCTGCCGCCGCCTGAGCCCGTGATGGCCCAACCTGAACCTGCCCCGCTACCCGAACCTGCCTCGCTGCCCGAACCGGAGCCGGTACCTGAACCGGAACCTCCCGCCGAGGTAATCAAGCAGGAGATGATCCTGGCTCTAAGTACCTACGGTTTTATTATCGATGACGAGGAGATCGGGATCGGAACGATCACCTCCGCCGAAGAAAACCGTATGCTGGTCAGTCCCGGCATGAAAGTCTATGTTGAAACGGACAAGGGGACCAGCCTTCAGACCGACGCCCGTTATTCCGTGGTGCGGGTCTACAACGAGGTCAGACATCCCGCAACTGGCAAGAGAGTCGGATACCTGGCCAGGGTCCTGGGTGACATGACGGTGGTGGATGCCCGCGAGAAACTTGCCACCGCCATCGTTGGAGATGTCTACAGGGATATCAAATTCGGTGACCAGGTCATGGAGCACATCGACTACCTGACCTGGCTGCCCCGGGAAGGCTCCTCAGGAGCTGTCGGTGCGCTCACCGGCATGATCCTCGCCAACCCCGACGGCAAAACCATTATGGGAGAGAGTGACATCGTGTTCATCGACCTGGGATCAGACGACGGACTCAGGACCGGTGACAGGCTGAACCTGGTTGTCCAGAAAGAGATTCCGGGCGCCGTACAACCCCCGGAGGAGGTCCTCGGAGAGATCCAGGTGATCGTCCCGAGAGCCC
Source organism: bacterium (assembly GCA_029210545.1). Taxonomy (NCBI): domain Bacteria; species bacterium. Next base: position 33,269 of record JARGFV010000005.1, on the reverse strand, counting down.
GGACGTCGGTAGCCCGGATCACGCGCAGTGAAAAAGATATCGGGGTTGGAGCCACGGCCCGGAGCTCGGCGCCCTGACAGAGAAAGACCGACGCGGAGACACGGGGACGCGGGGAGCCGCAATGGAAGATCAGTTATGTAGCATTCATACCTACACACCTACACACTTAACCAGTTACGTATTCTCAGTATGAAATAAGAAAAAAGGCCGGCTGCATTGCCGGCCTTTTTTCTTACTGGAACTGTTTACTGGCCTTCGGTGCCGGCCGTTTCCGGTGTCGCTGATGTCGGGGCCGAACTCTCGGGGACGGCCTCTTCAGGGACCTGGCCCGCACCGGTCTCACCGGGTAACGTTACAGGGGCCTGGGTGGTCGGTACCTCGATTCCCATGTTTCGGCTGCTGGTGGACGACATGTATGCCAGTCCAAGGGACGTGAGCATGAAACAGATGGCAGCTGTCGTGGTTAACTTGGCCATGAATCCGGCAGGCCCGGCGCCGCCGAAAAGGGTCTGGCTCGACCCGCCGAAAGCGGCACCCATCTCGGCTCCCTTGCCCGTCTGGAGCAACACGACCAGGATAAGGAAAACTGCCACGGCTATGTGAAGGATCTTCAGGAAAAGTATCATCATCGTTTTTCAATCGCCTCCAATAAGACAGATTTACTCTGCGTTCTAAGTTGATGACTTCGAAAAAAGTCATCAATGCGCCCCGCGCGGGGCGCCCGGATCGATGACCGGCAAATATGTCGCGATCCGTGAGGAAAGGACAAACCCCGCCTTTTCCTTTCCGTTGAGCCAAAGTCTCGCATAGACTTTGGCGATCTATCAGTAATCTCCGTGAGGAAAGGAAAAACCCCGCTTTTCCCTTTTCGTGGAGCGAAAAGTCCCGGATTGGACTTTTTGCGACTCTATCAGGAGTTGTGAATAAGTTTCTACCGCTATTTCGGAAACCGGGATCGCTTCGCCCGATATCAGCTCGTAATGACGGGCTACTGATCCTGCCGGCGCCGTTTCTCCCCATTTCCGCGTCACCGCGTCTTTGTGTCGTTTTATTCTCTCGCCTTCGCCGCCTTTACGATCCCGGCGAAGCTCTCAGGATCCAGGCCGGCGCCGCCGACAAGGGCGCCATCGATATCCTCCATGGTGATCAGGGATGAGGTATTGTCGGGTTTGACCGAGCCGCCGTAAAGGACACGGATCTGGTCCGACACCTCTTTTCCCACAAGACCGGCCATAAGCCCCCTGATGAAACCGTGGACCTCCTGGGCCTCTCCCTGGGTTGCCGTCTTGCCGGTGCCGATGGCCCAAACCGGCTCATAGGCGACCACCAGATCTGCCCCGCCCTCGACCACGGTCCCGTCCAGAGCACCGAGAAGCTGCCTTTCCACCACATCGAAGGTCTTGCCGTACTCCCGCTCCCCGAGGGTCTCCCCTACACAGAGGATCGGGGTTATTCCCTCTCTCATGGCAGCCGCGATCTTGCGGGCCACTTCGCCGTCCCCCTCTCCGAAGAACTGACGCCGTTCCGAATGGCCGACGATGACCATCCGGCAGCCGATGTCCCGAAGCATGACGGGGCTGATCTCACCGGTAAACGCCCCTGAACCTTCCCAATGCATGTTCTGGGCTGCCAGGGCCACCCAACTCCTGCTCAGGGCCTTTCCTAAAGCGGCCAGGGCCGTGGCGGGTGGAGCGATGGCTACGTCCACATCTTCAACACCGGACACGAGGGGCAGAAACTCCTCGACGAAGTCCACAGATTCGGAGATCGTCTTGTTCATCTTCCAGTTTGCTACGATGAGCGGTTTTCTCGCCATGGTATCTTCTCCAGAGCAGGCGGGCTATACCACCTGGCCGATCACATGTCAAATGCCGACAGGAGGCTTTTTCTGCCCTGTGGGTAATAACTACCCGGAAAAATATTCTCTTCGATCCGTTTTACGGGGCGGTGCTAATTTTCCGGGGCGGTGCTTATATAATCGTTCCTCTCCTCACTTTCCCTCTGGTTCGACAGGCTCACCGTCCTGAGCTTGCCGAAGGAGGAGAGTGTCGGGGAGAGGGGGAATAGATTCACCCCCACCTCTGACTTGTCCCGCCATAGCTTGAGCGACGGCGGATCCTCCCCCCTCAAGGGGGAGGAAGAATATTGATGGACTCGCAAAAAGTCCATCAACGCACCCCGCGTGGGGTGCCCAAATCAATGACCCGTCCCGCAAGTCATTAATTTGCGGGATAAGTCATTGATTTGTGAGGAAAGGGAAAACGACGCTTTTCCCTTTCCGTGGAGCGAAAAGTCCCGGATTGGACTTTTTGCGACTCTATCAATATCGAGGCGGACTATCATAAGTCATCCAGGGCGTTAATGCCCGGGAGTTCCCCCTTTTCCAGCAGCATGAGGAACGCCCCGCCACCGGTGGATATATAATCGATCTTGTCCGAATTTCCCGTGGCGTGGACTGCGACATCGGTATCACCACCGCCGAGAATGGTCAGGGCCTGAGATCCGGCCAGGGCCTCCACCATGGAGAAGGTCCCCTTGCTGAAAGATGAGAGTTCAAAAACTCCCATGGGCCCGTTCCAGATAATGGTTCCGGCCGACCCGATCACCTCCCTGAAAAGGGTGATGGTGGCGGGCCCGATGTCGAGGCCCATGAGGTCGTCAGAGATCTCCTGGGCAGGAACGATCATCGATTCTGCCTTCTCGTCCACCGCGGTGGCCGCGACACAATCCACCGGGAAGTAGACCGGGATGCCTTTCTTCCTGGCCTCGGTAATGATCTCGCCGGCCAGGTCGAGCATATCCTCCTCCACCAGGGACCGCCCAACCTTGTACCCCATGTATTTGAGAAAGGTGAACGCCATCCCGCCGCCGATAATGATCTTGTCCACTTTTTTCATGAGGCTCATGATAGTCCGGATCTTGTCGGAAACCTTGGCGCCGCCGAGGATCGCCACCAGGGGGCGAACCGGCTCCCCGAGTGCCCTGTTGAAGTAGTCGATCTCGTGGTTGACCAGGAACCCGGCGACAGCCGGCTTTAAAAAGGCAGGGACACCGACAACGGAGGCGTGCTCCCGGTGAGCGGTGGCGAAAGCGTCGTCGACGTAGACATCGGCGAGTTCGGCCAACTGCCGGGAAAACCCGGGGTCGTTAGCCCTCTCCTCGGGATGGAACCGGAGGTTCTCCAGCAGGAGGACCCCCCCGGGCTGAAGCTCCCGGGCTGCCCGGGCCACCTCCGCCCCCACGCAATCGGGGAGGAGGGTCACGTCCTGTTTTAAAAGACGGGCCAGGCGCCTCGCCACGGGATCGAGGCTCATGGAAGGGACACGTTTCCCCTTGGGGCGGCCCAGGTGGCTCATGAGGATGACGCTGCCGCCCTGATCCAGAACATGGTTTATGGTGGGCAGGGTCGCCCGGATCCGGCTGTCGTCAGTGATGTTGCCGTTGGCATCAAGGGGCACGTTGTAATCGACACGGATAAGGGCCTTTTTCCCTTTCAGATCCACATCTTCGAGCTTTTTCTTCCTCAGCACGTCAGACTCCGTAAAGGTACTTGGCCAGGTCCCTCAGGCGGGACGAGTAACCGTATTCGTTATCGTACCAGGAGAGCACCTTGGCCATGGTTCCGTCCACCACTTTGGTCATGGGAGCGTCGAATATGGATGAAGCCTCCCAACCGTTGAAATCCACGGAAACGAGGGGCTCGTCCATGTAAACCAGATATCCCGCAAGGGGGTCGGTCTCGGCGGCCCTTTTCATGGCGGCGTTAACCGAATCGGCGTCGGTCTCCTTTTCAAGCTCCACCGAAAGGTCCACCAGGGACACATTTGGGGTGGGGACCCGGACGGCGAGGCCGTCCAGCTTGCCCTTGAGCTGGGGAAGCACTTCACCCACCGCCGAGGCGGCGCCGGTGGTGGTCGGGATCATGGATACGGCGGCAGCACGGGCACGGCGCAGGTCGCTGTGAGGCAGGTCCAGTATTCGCTGGTCGTTGGTGTAGGCGTGGACCGTTGTCATGACGCCGTGAACGATCCCGAACTCATCATCCAGGACCTTGGCTACGGGAGCCAGGCAGTTTGTCGTGCACGAAGCGTTGGAAATGATCCGGTGCTTGCCGGGATCCAGATCCTGGTGGTTGACCCCCATGACCACTGTAATGTCCGGATTCTTGCCGGGCGCGGAGATGATCACGTGGGAGGCTCCCGCATCAAGGTGTTTGCCTGCCGTGTCCCGGCCCCGGAACAGGCCGGTGCATTCGAGGACAACATCCACACCCAGTTCTTTCCATGGCAGGTTGGACGGGTCCTTCTCGGAAAACACCTTGACCGGCTTGCCGTTGATGACGATGGAATCGCCCGAGACTTCCGAGGTGCCCCCGGGAAGGCAACCGTGCACGGAATCGTGACCGAAGAGCCAGTCGAGGGTTTTTGCGTCAGTCAGATCATTGATGGCCACGAACTCGATAGCCCGGTCGTTCATCGCACTGCGGACGGTCAGCCTGCCGATGCGGCCGAATCCGTTGATCGCCACTTTAATGGCCATGGGAACCTCCTGTTTTTTCGATTAATATTGGCTTTTTTGCGACCCTATCATCAGTTGATCGGTCTTTGAGGAAAGCGTCGGCAGGGCCGACAACCCCCGACATCCTGATGACCACCGAAAAGTTCAAATTATAAACAGGGGGCGGATCAAGTCAAACTTTTTCTCCCTGGCCCTGAAAAATGGGGATTCGTGGGACAGGTAGAAAAAGTGTTAAGTGTTGCTTTACAGTTACATTTACGCTAGTTTTGCAGAATTATGGCGGCCGAGTATTCACCCCCCCCCAGGATCCTCATCATCGAGGACGACGCCGTTTCCCGGAACATCCTCAAGAACATTTTCCTGAACGAAGGATACCAGGTTCTCGAGGAAGCGGATGGGACAAAAGGGCTCGCGACCGCACTGACCGAACACCCCGACCTCATCTGCCTGGATATCATCCTGCCGGGCCTTTCCGGGTACGAAGTCTGCCGCTCCATCAGGTCCGACGAAACCTGTTCCGGCATCCCCATCCTCATGGTCACGGCCCTGAACAAGCGGGAAGATATCGTCAAGGGGCTCCGGACCGGGGCCACCGATTACCTCACGAAACCGTTCTCGCCGGTGGAGGTCCTGGCCAGGGTCAAGGTCAACCTCCAGCAAAAGATCGCCCTGCGGGACCTTCTCCAGAAGACGGGGCAGTTCGCTCTGGCCTGCGAGATCCTGGAAACGACCACATCCTCCCTCGACCTGAAGCAGGTGCTCTTCATCCTGGTGACCAAGACGGCCCAGTTCCTGAACGGGGATCGCTGCTCCATCATCGCTGTGGAAGGCAGTTGGGGGGACGACCAGCGCCTCCCCAAGGGACGCCTTCTCGTCTCCCACGACGATCCCAACGTTTCGGAACTTGTCATCGACCTCCTCAAGTACCCCGAGATCCTGAAATCGTTCCGCACCGGAGAGCTGGTCGTGGTTGAGGACGTCTTTTCCGACCCCCTCATGGAAGAAGTGAAAGAATCCCTGGCAGGGATGCCGTTTCGATCCGTCATGTCCGTCCCCCTCACTTTCCGCGGCGAGATTCTCGGCGCCATGCTGCTGAGGACCACGAGGACCGAGTGCGGGTTCACCGGGGATGAGATCACCATGACGAGGATCATCGCGGCTGCGGGAACCAACGCCCTGAGGAACGCCTCCCTTTACAGCAGGATAGAAAAAAAGAACGAGCGGCTCGAGAAGTTGAACGAGGAGCTCAAGAGGGCCAACGAGGAGCTCGAAGCACTCAGCAAGGCCCGGTCGGATTTCGTTTCCATGGTCTCCCACGAACTGAGGACGCCTCTCACCTCTATCATTGGTTTTTCCGAGCTTCTGGCCGAAGCCCATGTCGGGGAACTCACCAGGGAACAGGACGAGTATATCCGCCAGATCCTGCGAAAGGGCAAGGATCTCCTCACCCTCATCAACGACCTCCTTGACACCGGCCACCTGGAGTCCGGCAAGGTGGCTCTGAGATACCGGGAAGTGGACCTGGACGACGTGATCCAATCAGTCCTCTCCTCGACGCGCCACGTGACCGAAGTTACGCCGATCATCAAGGTCCAGATCCCCGAGGATATTCCCCCCTTCGACGGTGACCCGGAAAAGATCACCCAGATCCTCGTCAACCTGGTGACCAATGCCCTGAAGTTCTCCCCGCCGGCATCGCCGGTGGTCATCTCGGCGGGCCTGCTCGAGGGACGGCGGGAGACCGACCGTGGGTTATTCCTGAAGATCAGCGTCACGGACAAGGGGATCGGCATCCCCGAAGAGGAAAGGCAGCGGGTCTTCGAACAGTTTTTCCAGGTCCAGTCGGGAACGTCGAGGAGCTACAGGGGAGCCGGCCTCGGCCTTTACATCTGCCGCAGCTTCGTGGAACTCCATGGGGGGAAGATCTGGGTGGATTCCGAGGTAGGCAAGGGAAGTACGTTCAGCTTTACCATTCCGGTAAGGCAAAACTAGCGCGAAGAACAAAGTACGAAGTGCGAAGTAACTTCGTGCTTCGCTCTTTGCTCTCAGCTCTTCTTAGTAAAGACCAACTCCCCCTCTTTCACCTCAGCGATAACCGTGTCCCCCTCGCCGAACCTGCCGGCCAGGATATCCATGGCCAGCACATCCTGGATCCGCTTCTGGATGGCCCGCCGCAGGGGCCGTGCCCCGTAGACCGGGTCGTACCCCTCCCCCGCCAGGAGGTCCAGAGCCCCGTCGGTGAGTTCGATACCGATCCCCCGGTCCCGAAGGAGCGCCTCGATGTTTACGGCCTGGATCTGGACGATGGACCGGATCTGGTCCCTCGTGAGCGAGTGGAAGATGATAACGTCGTCGATCCTGTTTAAAAATTCCGGCTTGAAATGGCCCTTCAATGCATCCATGACCTGGGTTTCCATCTCCCGCCCGGCTTCCGGCTCATCCCGGGCCTGGAGCCGGGCGATGGCGGCGCTTCCGATGTTGGAGGTCATGATGACCACCGTGTTGCGGAAATCCACCGTCCTCCCCTGACCGTCGGTGAGGCGGCCGTCGTCGAGGAGCTGGAGCAGGACGTTGAAGACTTCCGGGTGTGCCTTTTCGATCTCGTCGAAAAGGATGACACTGTAAGGTTTCCTCCTCACGGCCTCGGTGAGGTAGCCTCCCTCCTCGTACCCCACGTAACCGGGAGGCGCGCCGATGAGTCTCGCCACAGAGTGTTTTTCCATGAACTCCGACATGTCGATCCTGACCATGGCCCCTTCGTCGTCGAACAGAAATTCGGCCAGGGCCTTGGCGAGCTCGGTCTTTCCCACCCCGGTGGGGCCCATGAAGATGAACGACCCGATGGGGCGCTCCGGATCCTGAAGCCCGGCCCTCGCCCGCCTGACGGCATTGGACACAGCCCGGACGGCTTCGGTCTGCCCCACGACCCGTTTGGAGATCCTCTCCTCCATGTGAACCAGTTTTTCCGTCTCGCCTTCAAGGAGACGGCTCACCGGTATCCCCGTCCACTTGGCGACGATGTGGGCAATGTCCTCGGAGTCCACCTCCTCTTTGAGCATCCTCTGTCCCTTCTGGAGCTCGGCGAGCTTGTTATCTCCCTCCATCACCTGCTGTTGAAGCTCCGGAAGGGTCCCGTACCTGAGCTGGGCGGCCTCCTCCAGGTTTCCGGACTGCTCGGCCCTGGCCGCCTTGAACCGGTTGTCGTCCATCTGCTCCTTGAGCTTGCGGAGCTGACCGATGGCGTCCTTCTCCGCCTGCCAGTGGGCCTTCATGGAGCTTGCTTTCTCCGTGAGTTCGGCCAGTTCCCTTTCGATGGCATCGAGCCTCTTGCGGGAGGTGTCGTCCTTCTCCTTCTTGAGGGCTTCCCGCTCGATCTGAAGCTGGACGATCTTCCGCTCCAGTTCGTCGATCTCCTGGGGGAGGCTGTCGATCTCGATCCTGAGCCTTGACGCCGCCTCGTCCACCAGGTCGATGGCCTTGTCGGGGAGGAACCGGTCGGCGATATAGCGGTCCGAAAGGGTGGCCGCGGCGACGATGGCCGAGTCAGTGACCCTGACCCCGTGGTGGATCTCGTAACGCTCCTTGAGCCCCCGGAGGATGGCGATGGTATCCTGGACCGTTGGTTCCGGCACCTTCACCGGCTGGAACCGGCGCTCCAACGCGGCATCCTTCTCGATGTACTTGCGGTACTCGTCGATGGTGGTGGCTCCGACGCACCTGAGTTCCCCCCGGGCGAGGGCGGGCTTGAGCATGTTGGAAGCGTCCATGGAACCTTCGGCCCTTCCGGCCCCCACGAGGTTGTGGAGTTCGTCGATGAAGAGGATGATCTCCCCGGCCGCCTCCTGAACCTCCTGGAGGACCGCCTTGAGGCGCTCTTCGAACTGTCCCCTGTACTTGGCGCCGGCCACGAGGGCCCCCATGTCCAGGGCGACGATCCGCTTGCTTTTCAGGCCCTCGGGGACATCACCGTCAGCCACGCGCTGGGCGAGTCCCTCGGCGATGGCGGTCTTGCCCACACCGGGCTCCCCTATGAGGACCGGGTTGTTCTTGGTCCGCCTGGAAAGCACCTGGATGACCCTCCGGATCTCGTCGTCCCGGCCGATGACGGGGTCCAACTTTCCGCGCCGTGCCAGGTCGGTCAGATCCCTCCCGTAGCGCAGGAGAGCCTGGTACCGATCCTCGGGGTTCTGGTCGGTGACCCGCTGGCTGCCTCGAACCCCCTTGAGGGCCTCGAGGACCCTGGCCCGGTCCAGACCGGCTTTAGCCAGGATCCCGCGGACCGGGCTCTTCGTGTCGGGAGACACCATGGCGAGGAAAAGGTGCTCGGTACTCACGTATTCGTCCCTGAGTCCCTCCGCCTCAGCAAGCGCCGTGTTGAACAGGGCGTTGAGGTGCCGGCCCAGGTGAACCTGGATCATCCCGTGGACCTTGGGAACCTTTCCGAGGGACTCCTCGATAGACTCCCTGATGGAGCCCGTATCGGCGCCCACCTTCTCCACGAGGGGAAGGACGACTCCGCCTTCCTGGTCCAGGAGGGCCGCCAGGAGGTGTTCCACTTCCAGTTCCTGGTGTCCGCGGGTCTCAGCGTCCCTCTGGGCCTCCTGGAGCGCCTCCTGGGCCTTGACCGTCAGTTTTTCGAAGTTGATGGCCATGATCTTCACCCCAATTTGAAAATATTTTCCGTGGTTTATCAGCCAGTGTCAATTTTAACCACCCCATGGGCAGTGTCAAATTGAGATGAGAACGAAGCACGAAGAGCGATGTGCGAAGGGAAGACCCAACCGTGTCTTTGCCTTTTCTTACGACTTCGTTCTTCAAGCTTTGCGCTAATGCACACCCTTTCCGTCTCCCCTCATTGACACTGTTCCCTTATGGCTTACTTTTAATGTAAACTTGGCAGCAAGAGGCATGGAGCTTATGATCATCTACGACCTTCAGTGCACGCGGGAACATACTTTCGAGGGCTGGTTCAAGTCCAGGGAAGAGTTCGACCTCGAGAAGAAGGCCGGCAGGCTCAGCTGCCCGGTGTGCGGCGTTACGGAGGTGAACGCCCTCCCCTCAGGGGGCCACGTGGCGGTTAAGGGCAGCTCACGAGGGGCCGCCGCCCCCCCCAACTTCGCGAAGGCGCTGGCCCGGTACCTGGAGGAGAACTTCGACAACGTGGGCCCGGGTTTCGCCGATGAGGCCCTGAAGATGCACTTTGACGAAGTCGAGTACCGCAACATCCGGGGCACCGTGACCGACGAGGAGGAACAGGAACTCCAGGAGGAAGGGGTGGAGTACTTCAAGGTGCCGGTTAGGAAATTAAGCAGTTAAGCTGCTTAATTTCCAGTTGACTGTTCACAGTAAAGGCATGCCAAACCTTTGAGCAATAGCAGCGGTTGCACTGTAAACCGTGAACTGTAAACAGTAAACTCCAAACCTTGACACCCTCCCCCATCGGGATATATATAGTTCGTTCCAGTTCAAACGGGCGATTAACTCAGCGGGAGAGTGCTGCCTTCACACGGCAGAAGTCACTGGTTCAAATCCAGTATCGCCCACCACAAAAAACGAGCGGACCCCTATCGGTCCGTTCTTTTTTTGTGGTGGGAGTTTTGAGTTTCGGGTTAAAACCCTCCATACAACCATCACCTGCCCAACGTTCCAAACCTGAACCCCATGGAGAGATTATGAAAAGGATCATGTTTCTGTTTTTTGTTGTAGCAATCAGCAGTCAGCTGATTGCTACAACAGCCACAGCTGGTTCCGCCATGGACTCGCTCATCGACAAGATTATTGCTGCATACGGTGGCGAAAAGCTTAATGACGTGACCGCCTACCGGATGACCGGGACCGTGGATGCAAAGATGCAAAAGGCTCCGGGAGCCGTGGAAAGGCTCTTCTCAAGGCCTGATCGGCTTTATGTCGATCTCCCTTACGAGGTCAACCCCGAGAGGCGGTACCTGGACCGGGAGCGCGGGTGGCGTACCGACCCCAACGGCAGGGGCATCCAGCAGGTGGATGGGGCGCTGCTGAAATCGATGGTCCTCCAGGCGGCCCGCGCCGATATCCCATGGATCCTGGACGAGCGCCGGGGGGATGTGGCCCAGGCCCCGGCCGCCAGGGTCGGGGAGAAGATGACCATCGGCCTGCAGATCATCCTGGAACCCGGGCTCATCCTGCGCCTTTATGCCGACCCGCAAAGCTCCCTCATCGTCTACAGCCAGGCGGTGCTCAACACCGAGACGCTGAAGACCCACTTCGAGACGGCCTATTCGGACTTCAGGGAGGTGGAGGGAGTGCTGTTCCCCCACCACGAGGAAAACTGGGCGTCGGGGTTTCACACGGGTACGACGGAAATTCAGGGAATCACCCTGAACCCGAAAATAAAAGCCGGGGCGTTCAGGCCGGAATAGGAGCGAATCTCAAATCTCAAAAAAGACCTGTAACTGCGAAAAAAATAAACGCGGTTTCTGTAGAAGCGGCAAAAGCGGCTTCACGCAGCTCGTCCGGCTTTGAATTTAGTACTTAGGGAACCCCCCCGGCTTTGCCGGGGGCACATGACTTTTCAACAAAAAAGCCGGGGCTCAACGCCCCGGCTTTTTTGGAATTTGGAATATGGAATTGCTTCAGAACGATCTTCCAACAGTTGCAGCTGTCAGCTTCCCATGCACCACGCCTTTCGTGCCGATGAGGCGGTCGGCCATCCTGCGGATCTCGCTGCTCTTCCCCCTCACCAGGACCACCTCCATGCACATGTGATGGTCCAGGTGTACGTGGAGGGAGGAGATAATGGCATCGCCCATCTCGTGCTGGATGGAGTTCAGCTCCTCGGAAAGTTCCCGCACGTGGTGGTCGTAGACCAAGGTGACCGTGCCGATGGTCTCCTCGTCCGATTCCCACTCGGCCTCCACGAGAAAATCCCTGATGAGGTCGCGAAGGGCCTCGGAACGGTTGCCGTATCCCTTCTCTTCAATGAGGCTGTCGAACCGCTCCAGGAGCCGGTTCGGGATGGACACCCCGAACCGGGTGGTTTTTTCGCTCACTGGCCTGTCCCGGCCCTACCTGGCGTCCTTTGGAGTGTCTGTGGCAGCCTTGGGGGCTGCTTTTGGGGCGGAGGCGGACTTGGACGGGCGGCCCCGGCGCTTGGAAGACGCGGCCTTGGCCGCTGCTTTTCTGGGCGGCCGTCCGCGGCGTTTGGGGGCTTCGCTCTTGGCGGACGCGGCCTTCGGGGGCCGTCCGCGGCGTTTGGGGGTTTCAGATTTAGCCGTTGGGGCCTTCGCTTTACCTTTCTTGGCAGCCTCGGCCTTGGGGGGCCGGCCCCGCCGGCCGGGCGCTGGCTTGTCCTCCCGGATGGCCTTCAACATCCTGTTGAGTCCAGCCACCCTCTTGTCGAGTTCGGAGATATTGGCCACCGTCTCGGCAATGTCGGCCTGCCCCTTCGCGCTGGCCTTCTGGAGGTTGGCGTAAAAAAGGTCACCCAGCTCGAGGCACAGGTCCTTGCGCTGCCTGCCCAGAGAACCGACCTCGATCCTCACCTGGGCGATGCGCGTGACCTTGTCGGCCTCACCCTTGCCCTTCTTCACGGCGTCGACGATCTTCTTGCCGAAATCCTCGAGCGCTTCCTTTACCTTTTCGAATTCCTTCTCCACGGCAAACTCCCTTTTTTTATTTTGCGTTTCAGGATTTCAGGATTTGTGTATTTAATAACGCCTGTATATTTTACAGCTAATTATTGTTTATTCAAAACATTTTTATCGATTTCCCGCTTTTTTTCAAAAGGTTAAATGGAAAAAACGATCGAAAATAGCGAATTGAGGATTGCGAGAAAAAAAAGAGGTTGGTAATTCGAGATCTGAAATACGAATTATATTGCGCTCAAAGCGTGAGTGCCAGCTTGGCTCCGTACCACACGAACCACCACCCCAGGACGACCAGCAGCCCGGCGCAGCCCGCAACCACCCGGGAGTAGATCGGCGTCCCCACGAACTTTTTCCCCCGGGAAGCCCCCGCGGAGACCAGCGTGTACCAGGCCAGGTCACCGGAGATATGGCCCAGGAAAAATGTGATGATGCCGGTCACACCGTACTGGGCGGCCCTGGTCAGGAAAGCCAGCCCCACCGTTGCCCACCACAGGGTCCAGTAAGGGTTGGAGATACTCGACAGGATCCCCAGCCACACGGCGCGGTTACCCCCGGGCGGTTCCTTCGCTTCCCCTTCGGCGACGCCGCCGGACCGGGCAAGAGCGATCATGCCCCAGCTCATCCAGAGAAGGATCAGACCTCCCACAAGGCCCACCACCGACTGGACCTCGGCCGACTGGAGCAAAGGCCCGGCGCCGAGGAAGAAAAGAGAGATCAGACCCAGTTCGAGGATAGCGTGGCCCAGGATGGCCAGGGGGCCGAAGGTCCACCCGAACCGGGGGGAATGGGCAACCGTCACCGTCAGGAGCGGTCCCGGCATGAGAGCGCCGGAGAGGGCCACCACGAAGGCGGACCCGAATAAAAAGGGCAGGGTCACGGCCGCGCTCCCCGGAGCCCCAGGAGCCTTTCCACCTGGGGCCGGTACCGTCCCTCGGCATCCGGGACGGGGGTCGTTTCCAGGAACCCCGGCAGGGACGAAAACTCCTCCATGGCCAGGAGGGCGGCAAACCCGTCGTCCCCGATGAACCCTTCACCGATCCTCTCGTGCCGGTCCACCCCGGATCCCAACTCCTTTTTCGTGTCGTTCAGGTGCACCGCCCGGACATGGGCAAGCCCCGCCTCGTCGTCGATCCGTTTCATCGTCCCGCCAACCTTTTTCCTGTCCCGCAGATCGTACCCGGCCGCGAAGGCGTGGGCCGTATCGAAGCAGAAAAAAACCCTGTCCTTAGCCCCGGAAGCTTCCCTTATGGCGGCGAGCTCAGAGAAGGGACCGCCCAGAACAGAGCCGGACCCTGCGGTGTTTTCCAGCAGGACCGGCGGCCCTTCGGGGTATTCCGACAGCAGGGTCCCCACCATCCCGGCCGCCCTTTCGATCCCGGCCTCGATGGAGGTGCCCTTGTGGCTGCCCGGGTGGATGATGAGGCCGTCCACATCAAGGGCGCGGCAGCGGAGATACTCCTCCCCGAGGGCGGCAAGGGACCGCTTCCACAGCTCGGGGTCAGGACCGGCGGGGTTGATGAGGTAGGCCCCGTGGACATGGACGGCGCGGATGCCGTGTTCCGCCACAGCCCCCTTGAAAGATTCGGCGGCTTCCGGGTCCACGGGGGGAACCTTCCACCGGCCCGGAGCGCCGGTGAAGATCTGGACGACCTCGCAGCGGTCCTCCACGGCCCTGAGGATGGAGCGGGCAAAACCGCCGGAGATGGATTCGTGGGCGCCTATGAGCAGAATATCCTCCCTTCCTGAATATTGCTTATTCCGTGAGGATGGGAGGATACAGTTTCAGGTTCCAGGTTTCAAGTTTCAGGTTAAATCCAAAGATCTGAAATCAAAACCGGGAAAAGCCAACTGACCGCAAAGGACGCAAAGTAACGCCAAGTAAAACCGGGGTAAAAAAGATCTTATTAAAAAAATGGATCATCGTAAAAATGAGTATCTGTGAGCGAGGTCATATCTCTCACAACTGATTCGAAGAAATCCTTCTCCCGACGGGAGAAGACAAGTGAAGGGAATAGTTCTTACCCTGCCTGCTTTAACGGCGCACGCCCGAGCCTCACCCAGGTCACCGGTTTTCTCTGTGTTCTGTGACCTGTGGTGAAACAGCCTTTAAGCGCCTTTACGGCAGACGCCTGAGACTTCCCCCTAAAGAGGTTTGTGCTTTCCTCCGACTTTCTCCGTGGCTCCGTGGTGAAAACCTTGAGGCTCCGATGGCATACGCCTGAGATCGCTTCGCCTGGGCAGGTTCCTTTCACCCCCACCTCGGTCCTCCCCCCTCAACAGGGGGAGGAAGAATATGGAAATTGACTATATTTGGGCTCGCGATGACAAGATTGCGGGACAAGCCGTGGTGAATGCTTTCACGGGCTTTGAGGTGACACCTCTAAGGTACGCATTAGTGTGATGAACCAAAAAAATAATGGCTCTTTTCATGACCTGCTTTGCGAAACTTGGCGTACTTCGCGGTGAATCAGGTTTTGGTTGGCTTTGGGTCTGGCATCTGTACAAAGTTTCAGGAGGAAGGCATAGTCGGGTAAAAGAGCTAAGCTCTAAGTGCCAAGGGCTATGAACATGCATACACAATACCCACAACGCAAAATTCGAAAAGGAACTTTTTTATGAACACCGAGATCAAAGCCGTTTACTTCGACCTGGGCGGCGTCTACTATACGGAAGGGTTCCGCGATGGGCTCTCCGCCATCGCCCGCAAATACAGTGTGGGGCAGAAGGAGATCTACGACAACGCCATCGAGATCATCTTCTCAAACGGTTATCTCCACGGCCGGGCTCCTGAGAAAAGCTTCTGGAACGACCTTGCCGCCGCATGCGATATCGACGCCGACATGTACACGGAAAGGGTGGCGATCCTCACCGCCTTCCAACCCGACGGCGCGATGGCATCCCTGGTTTCGAGGCTCCGGGAACTGCTCCAGGTCGGCCTGCTCACCGACCAGACCAACTGGCTTTACGATCTGGACGAGCGGGACGCTCTCCTGCCGGCCTTCGACACCGTCGTCAACTCCTACGAGGAAGGGTTTTCCAAGCGCGACCCGGAGATCTTCCGCATCGCCTGTGAGAGGTTTGCCCTTCTCCCCCACGAGATCGCCTTTTTCGACGACAATCCCGGCAACGTCGAAAAGGGGAATGAGTTCGGCGTCCGGGCCTACCTTTTCGAAAGCGCGGAGCGAACAGAGACGCTGCTGAGGGCTGAAGGCATCGACCTGCCGCTCGCCGGACCAACGGCGATCGATGGCTAGCCCGCATTATTCATGATGCAAATGAGATGTCAGCTAACTGTGTGGCAATTAAAGATGATGACTTCGCAAAAAGTCATCAACGCGCCCCGCGCGGGGCGCCCAAATCAATGACCCGCCGCGCCTGGGAAGGGCGCCCGGATCGATGACCCGTGAAAACTGCCGCGCCTGGGAGCGGCGCCCGGATCAGTGACTGAAATACATGTCACTGATCCGTGAGGGAACCGGAAACCACGCTTTTCGGTTCCCGTTAAGCAAAAGGCCCGCACGGACTTTTGCGATATGCCAGTAGCCCCCGTGAGGGAACCGAAAACCACGCTTTTCGGTTCCCGTTAAGCAAAAGGCCCGCACGGACTTTTGCGACCCTGTCAAGTTTCAAGGTGTTTCAGGCAGCGCGTCAATGTTTTCCGACGCGCTGCAAGGGGGTTTTCCCATGATAACCCAGGATAAACTCACCAGTATCATCGACCTCGGTCTCGAACTGAACCAGGTCAAGGATCTCGATCTTCTCCTCGACAGGATCCTCACCGAGGCACGTAAATTCGTCAGCGCCGACGCGGGATCGATCTATACCAGGTCCGGCGACAAGCTCGAGTTCACCTACACCCAGAACGACACTCTTCAAAAGGCCCTCCCCACCGGCAAGAAACTCATCTACTCCAGCTTTACAGTCCCGATCAACACACGCTCCATCGCCGGCTATGCTGCTACCAACGGTGAGATCCTGAACATACCCGACGCTTACGAGATCCCCGAAGACGCTCCATACTCTTTCAGCCGGGATTTCGACAAAATGTCCAGATACAAGACCCAGTCGATCCTCACCATCCCCCTCAAAACCAGGCGTAACGACGTCATCGGTGTCCTCCAGCTCATCAACGCGAAGAATAAAAAGGGTGAAATCGTCAGCTTCCTGAAATCTTTGGAACCCATGGTCCTGCATTTTGCCAGTATCGCAGCCAACGCCATCGAACGGGCGAACATGACGCGCTCCATGATCCTGAGGACCATCGAGATGGCGCGGCTGCGCGACCCGAAGGAGACGGGTTCCCATGTCCAGCGGGTTGCTTCATACTCGGTGGCCATCTACGAGGTCTGGGCGATGCGGCGGAGTATTCCGGAACGGGAGATCGACCGCGACAAGGACATCCTCAAGATCGCCTCCATGCTCCACGACGTGGGCAAGGTGGCCATCCCTGACATCATCCTGAAAAAACCGGACAAACTCAACGATCATGAGTTCGACCTCATGAAGCAGCACACGTGGCTCGGAGCGAAACTCTTCGCCGACACGTTCTCCGAATACGACGAAGCTTCGGCAATGATCGCCTTAAACCACCACGAACGCTGGGACGGCAGCGGTTACCCGGGGTTCATTGACCCGGGAACGGGAAAGGCGATCCTGGGGTTCGAAGGCCCCTCGGGCAGGGCACGAGGTCGAAAAGCCGACGAAATTCCTGCCTTCGGACGCATCGTGGCCATCGCCGACGTCTACGACGCGCTCTCCTCATCCAGGGCTTACAAGGACGCCTGGGACGAGGACCGCATCCTTGAGACCATGAGGAGTGAGACGGGGACCCACTTCGATCCGGAAATGATGGACGCATTCTTTTTCAGCATCGACGTCATACACAACATCAAGGAGCGCATCCCGGACGCAGATGAAAGCTGATGACCCCGCCCGGCAAACCGTCCTTTAGCGGACGCCGAAGCAGCCGGGAGGGCATCCTGAACCCGATAAGTGCAATTCTGTTTTATGAAACGATGTGCTGAAAGATCGGCGATCCTGTTTTGATCAGGGCTGTTTAATCCTTAAGGAAATCCCCCGGCTTTGCCGGGGGTACGTGACAACCATGCGGGGAGAGGGGATGGTGCCAGGCACAACTGCTTTCCGGCCATGAACGTCGGATCTCCCGTGGGCGGTTACGCAGACCGTGTGGTCATGATCGGCGACACCGGTTCCACCAGGCTTTACAAGGACGGCATCGGAGCGGCCTATTTCATGGGCAAATCGGCGGCAAAAACGGTTGTCATGGACGGAGTCGGGGCGAAACATTTCCAGAAGAGGTTCCTGTCGGATTACCGCAGCCTCATCATCGATAACCGGTACGGCAGGTTCCTGTTCAAGGTGACGGACCTTTTCCGCGATTTCAGGTTCCTGACATCCTCCATGCTGGAAGTTGTTCGGAAAGAGCAATCCGATCACTCTGACGAGAACAAGATCCTGAGCACCATCCTGTGGGACATGTTCACATCGCCACCTTGAAAGAGGGGGAGATCTTCGGAGAAATGGCCCTGTTCGAGAGGCTCGGGCGTTCGGCCACGGCCACAGCCCTTGGTGACACGCGTCTCCTCACTGTTGACAGGAAGAAGTTCTTCGCCGGCATCAGCCGGGATCCGACCCTCGCTTTCAAAATCCTGGAGGCCATGAGCGCCCGCACGAGGCTTTTGAATACGGAATACACGAAACTGAAGAAACAGCAATTCGAGTCCTTGAAAGCCGCGCTGGACCTGGACCAGGTCTGTGCCCTCATCCTGGATGAGGCGCGGCGGGTCGTTGACGCTGATAACGGGTCGGTCATGCTCATCGGCAAGGACGGCCAGACCCTCCGGATCGTTGCCGCTTTCGGCACGGAGCGCGCGGAGAAGATCACGCTGAAGGTTGGTGACGGCATTGCCGGGAAGGTCCTGGCATCCTACTCCACCATCGCCATCAACAGCGCACTGAGCTTCGAGGAACTTAAGAAGGCCACGGAAGCCCTCACCCGGGTCGTGAACAGGCTGAGCAGCTAAATCCAGAAATTCAGTCCGATCGTTGCTGAATTTCTGGATAAGGGAGATTTCCACATGTTTGAACGAAGCGGAAAGGCGAGGGTCTACATCATCCCCCTGGTCATCGGGGTGCTGGTGGCGGCAGCCCTGCTCCTGGGGCAGCTGGAAAAGTTCGAGCTCGTGACCCTGGACCTTCGCTACCCGTTCCTCTCTGAACATATCCAGGCTCCCCTGGCCCTGGTGGCCATCGACCAGAACTCCCTCAAGGAGGTGGGCGTCTGGCCCTGGCCGAGGACCCTTTACGCGTCCTTGTTGGGGACCCTGGCGGATGCCGGGGCCGGTGCCCTCCTCGTGGACATCGATTTTTCTTCCCACGGCCTCATCAAGGAAGAGGACATGATTTTCGTGGAGGCGGTTCGGACGCGGCTTCCCACCTACCTCGCCATGCACATGGAGATGAAGGTCAACGAGGCCGGCTTCCAGATCCTCAATGCTTCCATCCCTTTTCCCGACCTGGCTGACGCCGCGGCGGGAGTTGCCAGCATCGTCTTCGAGGTGGACGACGACGGTACGGTCCGGGGCGCGCCCCGGCCCATCGAGTTCGGTGATGATATTTTCAACCCCCTCGGCCTCGAGGGAGCCCGTATATTCGAACCGGACGTCTCCTACAATCCGCCCCCTGGGGCCATGATCCACATCACCTCGAAAATGATCAGGGATATTCCCATCGTCCCGTTCATCGACGTCATCAACACCAATTTCCCCGAGGGAACCTTCGCCGACAAGGTGATCCTCCTGGGGGCGACATCCCAGGACCTGAGGGATTTCTGGCGCAGCCCCATCGGGATCATCCCGGGTGTCTACCTCCACGCCGCGGTTTTAGAGACGATCCTCAACGATTCGTGGGTGGTCCGCACCGGGACCGAACTCAGCCTCGTGCTCATCTTCGTTCTGAGCCTGGCCCTCGGCTCGATCCTGGGCCGTGCCGGCTGGAAGGGCGGAGCGCTGACACTCATCATCTTCCTGGCGGTCATCTCCGGTGGAGCCATGCTCCTCCTTCGGATCAACATCATGCTCGAGGTGGTCCCTCTCTACCTCGCCGGCCTCGTCCAGTACCCTGTCCAGGTGGCCCTCCACGCGAGGAGGACCGAAGAGGTCCTTGACCTTGAGCGCAAGCGCTCCGACGCCATCCTGAAGATGTCCGAACTGGAGGACGCCGAGGAAACAGGGCAGCAGCCCTACGTCGTCCCCCTCGTCCTGCTCAGGCAGGTGCTGGGTCTCGAGACTGTCCGCCTTTTCCTCCTCCAGGGGGACCTTCGGCGAGATTGGAGTGAAGAGGCTGTCATCGGGAACGAGGGGATCGCCAGCGACGACAGGTACATCAATGAGGTAATCGACAGCGGGGAACTCATCACGACCAGGGGGGACATCCACTCAGGCGCCCACGTGTACGTGCCTCTCAAGACTGTGCGTACCCCCATGGGGATCCTGTTCGTGGCAGGACCACCCGAATTCCAGGCCACCGACAACGATCTGAGGCTCCTTCTGTCCTACGCCACCCAGACCGCCTACTTCCTGGAGTCCCAGGAACTGGCCGAGCAGATGAAAGAGGAGGAGACGGTCCGGACCAACCTGGCACGTTACCTGTCCCCCCAGATCGTCGAACAGGTCATCGCGAACAAGATGGAGGTGAACCTCGGGGGCGATCGAAAGGTGGTCACGGTGCTTTTTTCCGACATCAGGGATTTCACCACCCTCAGCGAGACAATGCCCCCGGACAGGCTGGTGGCCATCCTCAACGAGTATTTCAACGAGATGGCCAACGTCATCTTCCAGTACCAGGGGTCTCTGGACAAGTACATCGGGGATGCGATGGTGGCTGTTTTCGGCAGCCTCATCGAACTGGAAAACCCGGTCAGGAATGCCGTCGAGTGCGCCGTAGCCATGCTGAAGCTCATGCCGAAACTGAACGAAAAATGGGCCCGGAAATATGACGGGTTCACCATGCAGATCGGGATCGGGATCAACACGGGAGACGTCTTCCTCGGGAATATCGGATCCATGGAGCGAATGGAGTTCACCGTGATCGGGGACGTTGTCAACGTCTCGTCCCGTTTCTCCGGCCTCGCGAAGCCCGGCCAACTCCTCCTCACGGAGGCATCGGCCGAAAAGGTGGATGAATATTTCAACCTTGTCGAGCTTGACCGCACCAATGTTAAGGGTAAAACTGAGAAGTTGCGGGTGTTTGATGTAAAATACAGCTGACCTTATGAAAATGCGTTCCTGGTGCCCTGAAACGTTGAGTGTGCCAGGAGCTTCAAAGCCTTGACACACCAGGACACGGAGGCGGCCCGCTGGTAGGCTGCCCGTCCCATCCCTCGACAGGCTCGGGACCCTGAGTCACGCCAACGGCGTGATAAGTGCGTCGAAGGGCAGAGTTACACAGAGAAAGGCCAGGGCTGTTACGGCAGAAAGCATGGCGATCATCTTTCTCTCACCTGAACGGCTGGGCCTTCAAGGCCGGGATGAAAGCAAGCTTTGATCCTGGCCTTGAAGGCCCCATCTGCCGATTTCGGAGAAATCCCTCCCCCTGACGGGGGAGGTCAGGTGAGAGGAAGGGAAGGATTACTGGTTTCCTCTGTGACCCTCTGTGACCTCTGTGGTGGATGCTTTTCCGGGCTTTGAGGTGACACCACTCAGGTACGCATTGTTGTGATGAACCGAAAAAAACCGTAAATTTGAAGCAGCGGTTCAAGACGTACTCTTGGAACGTGGAACCTGGACCCTGAAACTGAAAACCGGAGGTTTTCCATGCGTTTACACATCCTGGGCTGTGCCGGAGCGGAGTTTCCCAAACACAACATGCCGGGTTTCCTCGTTGACAGGACCGTGCTCCTTGACGCGGGCACCATCGGGCTTGCCCTCGATTTCCAGGACCAGAGAGCCATCGAGCACATTTTCATCACCCACGCCCACCTCGACCACATCAAGGCGATCCCGTTCTTCGCCGACAACCTTGTGACCCGCAACGTGGAGCACATCGTACACCTGCACAGCGATCCGGAAGTCATCGACATCCTCAGGCAGAACGTATTCAACGGACTCATCTGGCCCGATTTTTCCCTCATTCCCACACCGGAAAAGCCCACCATCAAGTTCGAGCCCATGATGGTGGAAAAGACCATCCAGCTCGAAAAGCACCGGGTCACCGCCTACCACGTGAACCACACGACACCGGCCGTGGGTTACCTTGTGGAGAGCGAAAAGGGCAAGAGGATCGTATACACCGGCGACACCGGTCCAACGGATAACATATGGAAGGCGTGCGACGAACACACCCTTGACGCCGTCATTGTCGAGGTTTCCTTTCCCAACAGCC
The DNA here is from genome assembly GCA_029210545.1 of bacterium. Classification (NCBI taxonomy): domain Bacteria; species bacterium. Next base: position 11,724 of record JARGFV010000005.1, on the reverse strand, counting down.
TGACCGACCTGGCCATCAAGACCGGTCATCTGACTCCCAACCTCCTGGCCAGGGAAGTTCTCAAGATGAAAAACCTGCCCCTGCGGTTTTTCATTTCCCACTCCAAACCGTCCCACAAGGAGGTGATCTACGAAGAACTGGCCGAGATCAGCAGGGAATACATCGAGATCCTCCAGGATGGGCAGATCATATTTTTATAATCAACCGGGGAAAACGGTTGATTATAAAAATATCTGACGCAGGTGGAGGCCTTAGACTGCCACGCCCGGGTTTCGGCTCGCAGTGACAACCATGAAGGTTGATGGACTCGCAAAAAATCCCCATCGGACACCCCGACCGGAGGCAAGATAAAACCAATCTCGGATTTCGGGTCTGCCCTCTTTGTTGACATGGCTATAACGATCCGTATAGTATTACCGGAATATCTTACCAGTGCTATGAAGGGAGGTGGGGAAGCCGTATTCCATTGATAGAACTGTGTCTGAACGGGACTCTTTTAATGAGAAAGGGGGATACGTTTAATGACGTCATTCCGGAACATCAGCCGACGCGACTTTTTGAAGTTCTGCGCCGGTACAGCGAGCATTCTGGGCCTTTCCGAGGCAGCCGTCCCACGGGTGGCAAAAGCCCTCGAAGGGGCGGCCAGGAAACCTGCCGTGATCTGGCTGGAAGGTCAGGATTGCGCTGGCTGCACCATCTCGTTTATCAACTCATCTCACCCGGGCACAGCTGAACTCGTGCTCGACACCATCTCGCTCCGATATCACGAATCGCTCATGGCCGCTGCCGGCCATGCGTCCGAGAAAGCCCTTCGCGACACCATTAAAGAAGGGGGCTACGTGCTTATCGTCGAGGGTTCCATCCCGGCCGAAGATCCCAGGTTCTGCCAGGTCGGCGGCGTCAACTTCATTGACACCGTCAAGGAAGCCGCCGCCAACGCTGCGGCTGTTATCGCCATCGGCGCCTGCGCGGCCTACGGCGGCATCCCGGGCGACTGCCCGACCCCCGGACGGGGTATGGGTGTGGGCGAGGCCATGGAAAAGGGCCTGGTTCCCAGGAAGCCTCTCATCAACGTCCCCACCTGCCCGGTCCATCCCGAGAGGATGATCGGGACCATCGTCTATTACCTGCTGTACAAGAAGCCGCCCCCCATGGACAAGATCGGGCGGCCCCTGGTGTTTTACGACAAGCTCATCCACGACAACTGCGAACGCCGAGGCCATTTTGACAACGGCGAGTTCCTCACCGACTGGAACAGCTCCGAGCAGAGGAACTGGTGCATGTACCTCAAAGGGTGCAAGGGCCCCTTCACCTATTCCGACTGCCCCAAGCGACGCTGGAGCGACGGCCTGAACTGGTGCATCGGCTGCAGCGCCGTGTGCCAGGGCTGCTCCGAGCCGGAGTTTTACGCCGGCATGTCTCCGCTTTACGACAGGACCAAGGAGATCAGGGGCTACAAGGTTGAGACCATCGGCGCCGTTGCCACCGGAGTCGTAGCCGTCGGGCTTGCCGGCCACTTCATCGGGCAGGCCATGACCGGCCGGCTCGGTAAGGGCGGACCGCCTGAAGAAGGAGGTGACAACTAATGGGCCAGAGGATTACGGTTGATCCTGTCACCAGGATCGAGGGGCACCTCAAGATCGACGTGGAGATCGAAAACGGCGTCGTCAAGGACGCCTGGAGCAGCGGCACCATGGCCCGCGGTTTCGAGGCCCTCCTTACGGGGAAGGACCCCCGGGACGCCAGTTACGTCACCAGCCGGTTCTGCGGCGTGTGTTTTTCCGTCCACCAGATGGCTTCGGCCGCCTGCCTGGACGACGCCTTTGGGGCCCAGGTTCCCGACGGCGGGCGCATCATGCGGAACCTGCTCATGGGGACCGAGTATCTCTACGATCATATCATTCACTTCTATCACCTGACCGCTCTTGATTACCTGGATATCATGGCCATCGCCGGCTATTCAGGTAACGACGCCGGCCTGAACGCGGTCAAGGACAAGATCGTCAGCCTCGTCAAGAGGGGCGACACCTACCCCCTGACTCCCAGGTATGAGCCCGACCAGTGGTCCGTGGCCGATCCCGAGATCGTCACCATGGCCGTTGCTCACTACCTCGAGGCTCTCAAGATACAGGTCACGGCAAAGAACATGGGCGCCATGCTGGGCGGCGGCCGCGTGCCCCATTACCAGGGCATCGTGGTCGGCGGCGTGACCCAGATCCCCAACGCCGAGCAGATCGGACGGTTCAAGTCCATGCTCGACGAGGTCGTCGCCTTCATCAAGAACGTGTACATGAAGGACGTCCTGCTTCTCGGCGGCCCCGGCGGGCCTCTCTTCGAGCTGGCCAAGCTGGGAGTCGGCGGCGGTCACTACAACTACCTGTCCTACGGCGCCTTCCCCGAGGACGCCTCCGGCAAGAACATGTACTTCAAACCCGGCGTCGTCCGGAACCTGAACCTCAACAAGGTCGAGGCTTTCGACCAGGCGAAGGTCACCGAATCGGTCAAGTACGCCTGGTACAAGGAGAAAGCTCCCGTGCACCCCTACGACGGCGAGCAGATCTTCGACCGGGACAAGGCAGGCGCTTACACCTTCGTCAAGGCCCCGCGCTACGACGGAATGGCTTTCGAGGTCGGACCTCTCGCCAGGATGATCGTCGAGAAGAACCCGACCCTGCTGAGTCTCGTCGAGGCCGGTGCCAAGCCCGGCGCCGTCGCCAGGCACGCCGCCCGCATGATCGAGACGGTGGCGCTCGCGGACCAGATGTACGTGTGGCTGGGCCAGCTCATCGAGGCCGCCGGCAATCCCGGGTTCAAGATCCACGACGGCGACCACTGGGAGGTTCCCGAATCCGCCGATGGCGCCGGTTTCTACGAGGCTCCACGCGGCGCCCTGGGTCACTGGATCAGGATCAAGGGCAAGAAGATCGAGAACTACCAGTGCGTCGTGCCCTCAACCTGGAACGCGTCCCCGAGGGACGAGAACGATGTCCGGGGACAGTACGAGGAGGCCCTCATCGGCGCCCCCGTGCCCGATCCCGAGAACCCCATCAATATCGTTCGGGTGATCCGCTCCTTCGATCCGTGTCTGGCCTGCGCCATTCACATCATCGACCCCGGGACCAACCAGATCCGCAAGTTCAGGATCGGTTAGAGGGGAGGGCACCATGGCCAAAAAACATTACGACCATCCGATACCGGCGAGGATCATGCACCACACGCACCTCGTCAGCATGATCGTGTTAGCCTCCACCGGGTTCTTTATCCACAAACCCAACTTCAGCCTGGCGGGGATCGACATGAACATGGCGAGATTTTTGCACTTCGTATTCGGTTTCGTGATCCTTCTCAACTCGGTGACCCGCGTCTACTGGGCCATCTTCGGCACACCCCGCGACATCAAGTACTTCATGCCGGAGAAGAAGAACAGGGGCAAGCTGTTCCCCTATATGGCCTACTACTACTTCCTCAGGAAGACAAAGCCGGCGACATCCAAGTACAACGGATGGCAGAAGAGCACCTACGTGATCTGGACCATCGCGGTCTGGTTCATGGCCCTTACAGGCTTTGCGATGCTGTGGAAGACAGATCCCTTCTGGGCTTCGGTGGTAGCCGCCTTCGGCGGACTGAGCATGATCCACGCCATTCACTACCTGGTGATGTGGTTCTTCATGTTCACGATCCTGTTCCACGTGTACCTGTCCGTGTTTGAAGACTTCAAATCGGTCCTCCAGATGTTTTTCGGTATCAAGCCCGAGGAAGCCTAGTGCTGGAGTACCGATAAGGAGATGGGGCAGCCGGATACCACAGGCAAGACAGTGATCCTGGGAGTGGGGAACGTGCTCCTGAGGGACGAGGGCGTCGGAGTTCATGTCGTCACAAACCTCCAGGGGTACCCCCTCCCTGATAATATCGAGGTCATCGAAGGCGGTACGGACGGTTTCAAGCTGTTTCATCTCATCATGGAAGCAGACAGGCTCATCGTCGTCGATTGTGTCAAGGGCGGCGATGAGCCTTCCTCTATCTACAGGTTCGACATCGACGATTTCGATCATCTCCCTGATCTGTACAAAACCTCCGTCCACCAGATCAGCATCGCCGAGGTCGTCAACCTGTCCGGGACCATGAGGACGCCGCCTCACACCACCATCATCGGGATCGAACCGGCCGAACTCACAATGTCCATGGAGCTGTCTCCCGCCATCCGGGAAAAACTTCCCAGGGTACTGGAGATCGTGCTTGAGACGGCAGGTCTCGACCCGGAAGATTACCGCGAACATATCGATCGTCCCCTGGTCCAGCCCGGCCCACCCAGTTATTCCTGAAAATACAATTTTTTCCGTATTTTCAGGAATAACTGGGCGCGTATGCGTGGAGCCTAAGTGCGTCACTGCGACAGATCATTGTAACCCTATACTACTATCGTTTTATTACTCACAGCCATTCTATTGTTTATCGCATTAATGCTCGCCTGTTTAACGATTGTTTCTGGATTGCCCGTACGTTTTTTCGCATGTACGCTTGACGCACAAACGCGCGTACGAAACAGGAGAACCCTGCATTGCACGAGCTTTCCATCGCCATGGAGATCCTGGAGATCGTCGAGAAGGAAGCCCTCAAACACGGGGCCGGCGCCGTCAGGAAGGTGCGCCTGAAGGTCGGCGACCTTTCCGGTGTGGAAACCGATTCCCTGACCTTCAGCTTCGACGCCATCAAGGGCGAAAAGAAGCTGGCGGGCAAGGCCGACCTGCTCATCCAGCGGACCCCGGCACGGATCAGATGCAAACCGTGCGGCGCCGATTTCGAGGGGAGGAGCGGATTTATCGTAAGCTGCCCTGAATGTGAGGGGTTCGACACCCGGCTTCTGGCCGGTGATGAACTGGAGATCGTGGATATAGAGATAGATTGATTCAGACTTAAGTGATCAGATATCAGTAGCCGGACAAAAAACTTGATAGATAAGTCTTTCTGCTGTTTCCTTTAATCTGATTACTGAGTACTGATTACTGAATTCTGACTCCCGGAGGACACAGTTGTCCGACACGATCAGACTCGAAAAGAAGGTCCTTTCCCGCAACGACATGCTCGCCGCAGAGCTCAGGGAGCTGTTCCGGGAAAAGGGCGTTGCCGTCATGAACATGGTCAGTTCACCCGGTTCCGGGAAGACGTCCCTCCTCGAAAAGACCCTCGGGTCCCTTTCGGAGACGCTGTCCATAGGCGTCATCGAGGGGGACATCCAGACCGAAAACGACGCCCTGCGTATCGCCGCCACCGGGGTCCCCGTCCACCAGATCCAGACGGGCGGAGCGTGCCACCTGGAGGCTGAAATGATCAGGAGGGCTCTTGATCATTTCAGCCTGGAGGATCTCGATCTCCTCATTATTGAAAATGTCGGGAACCTGGTATGTCCCTCGGCCTTCGACCTGGGGGAGGGGATCAGGGTTTCGGTCATCAGCGTCACCGAGGGGGACGATAAACCGCTCAAGTACCCTTCCATGTTCCACTCGGCCGACGTCATGGTGGTCAACAAGATGGATCTTTTGCCCTACACCGATTTTTCTGTGGAAAAGGCGGTCGCAGGCGCCCGTTCCCTCAATCCGGGCATCCGCATACTGGAAACGTCGTGTCGTACTGGAGAAGGACTGGACAGCTGGTCCGAATTCGTCAAGGAATTCACGAGGAAACAAGTGTCTGGTGTCTAGAAAAGTCCTCTTGGCTGTAACCACAAACCGCTGTCCACCATAATGCACCCAAAGGACGCGTAGTAAGCAAAAGCCAACTAACCACAGCGCGGCCGGTTTGATGCCGCTTCACCCTTCGACCAGGCTCAGGGCCTGCGGCTTGCTCAGGGCAGGCAGGGTTTCACAGGGGAGAACCGCTTAAAAAATGTTTATGACATTCTTTTCTGGTTTACGGCCTTACCCCGTGTCACCCTGTGTACCCTGTGTTGAAAAGCTCTTGATCTGAACAATGGATGCAAGGGGACAGGGGTTGGCTGAGCGTTACCGCATCACCGTGGAAGGGATCGTCCAGGGGGTAGGTTTCAGGCCATTCGTCTACCGCCTGGCCACGGAGTGCTCCCTTTACGGCTGGGTCAGCAACACCTCCGACGGTGTCGTCATTCAGATCGAGGGCGGGAAAGATGATCTGGAAACCTTTCTTTCCCGCCTTGAAAATGACCCTCCTCCGCTTGCCCGGATAACCTCCATAAAGTCTGAAAAAGAAAAACCGATCGGTTACGAGGATTTCACCATCCGACACAGCCTCGCGGGCGCTGATCCAAGAGTCCTCGTATCCCCCGACACGGCAACGTGCCCCGACTGCGTCAGGGAACTGCTGACCCCGGCTGACCGCCGATACAGATACCCCTTTATCAACTGCACCAACTGCGGACCGCGTTATACCATCATTAAAAAGGTGCCCTACGACAGGCCAAATACCTCCATGGCTAGCTTCACCATGTGCTCGTCCTGCCAGAGGGAGTATGATGACCCGGCCGACAGGAGGTTCCACGCCCAGCCCAACGCCTGCGCGGACTGTGGTCCTTCCCTTGCGCTTGTCCACAACAACGGGACAAGCGCAAGGCTGGATTCCCTTGCGGAATCTCTTGAACTGCTCAAGAAGGGGAAGATCGTGGCCATTAAAGGTCTCGGTGGTTTTCACCTGGCGGTGGACGCCCTTTCTTCTTACGCAGTCGAAAGGCTGAGGGAGAAGAAAGGGCGTGAGGAAAAACCGCTTGCCCTCATGGTCCGTGACCTGGCCGCAGCAGAAAAGCTGTGCCGTCTCGATGACCACGCCAGGAAGATCCTCACCAGCACGGAGAGCCCCATAGCTCTCCTCAGGCGGCGTCAGAGCCCTGAAGCGGCGATCTCCCCTGCCGTGGCCCCCAAAAGCCGGTATTTCGGCCTCATGCTGCCCTACACGCCCATGCACCACCTCCTCATGGAGGAATTTGAGTTTCTCGTGATGACCAGCGCCAACATCACGGAAGAGCCGCTCTGCTCGGACAATCAGGAGGCTATGGGGAGACTGCACGGCATTGCGGACGCCTGGCTGACCCACGACAGGGATATTCTCCTTCGCTGCGACGATTCCATCGTCCGGCTCGACCCGGTCAACCCCGATTCAGGACCGGTGGTCCTCAGGCGGGCCAGGGGTTTCGTCCCTTCACCCGTGTTCCTGCCCTTCGAGACCGATCCTGTCCTCGCCCTCGGTCCCGAACTGAAGGGGACAGTGTGCCTCACGCGCGGCAACAGGGCCTTCATCGGCCAGCACCTGGGTGATCTCAAGAACCTCGAAACTCTGGATTTCCTCCTGGAGGTCGTCTCCCATCTCATGGACATCCTCCAGGTCACCCCTGCGGCGGTCGCAAGGGACCTGCACCCCGACTTCATGACCACATCCCTTGCCGAATTTCCCATGGGAGTCCCATGGCCGGAGGATCTTCCCGTCGTCGCCGTGCAGCACCATCACGCCCATATTCTCAGCTGCCAGGCCGAAGCAGGCAAAACAGGGCCTGTCCTGGGCCTGTCCCTCGACGGCACCGGTTACGGTACCGACGGTACGGTTTGGGGAGGTGAGATCCTGCGTGTCGATGGGCACAGAATGGAACGGAAAGGATACCTGAAACCGGTGTGGATGCCGGGGGGCGAAAAAGCGATCGACCAGCCGTGGCGCATGGCCGTTTCCTGGATGGTCGAGACCATGGGGGAAACCGAAGCCATTCAAGCGGCCGCCGAATTTTTCCCATCGGTGCCGGGAAATGAGCTGGAGACTATCGTCTCCATGTGTTCCAGACGCAGTCACGGGATCGCAACCTCCAGCGCCGGCAGGCTTTTCGATGCTTTTTCGGCCCTGACCGGAACCTGCATCCGGTCCAGGTACGAGGGTCAGGCCGCCATCGAACTGGAGATGTTGACGGACGAGGGGGTTACCGATATTCTTCCGTACTCCATGGATGAGGATGGCAACGGTGCCCTGGTTATCGATCCCGGCCCGGCTTTTTGCGCAGCGGTGGAGATCCTTCGTCAGGGTGGCTCTGCAGCTTCGGTCGGCGGCTGTTTTCACGGTACCCTTGCCGCCTCCATGGCCGATGCAGTGGCCGCCGTCATGAAGGGGGAGGAGGGCCTCGAGCCGGTCATCCCTCTTGGAGGCGGCGTTTTTCAGAACGAGATCTTCTGCGTCCGCCTGGCAGCGGAGTTTGAAAAACGATCCCTTAAACCTCTTTTCCACCGCCAGGTCCCTACAAACGATGGCGGCATTTCCCTGGGGCAGGCTGTTTGCGCCATGCACGCCCGCAGGGAAGGGGAGATCTGAAGATGTGCATCGCGGTACCGGGCAAGGTAACGGTCATCGACGAAGAGCTCAATGTAGCTACCGTGGAGGTGGGCGGCACCACAAAGCACGCCAGCGCCGACCTCGTGCCGGATATCCAGGTGGGGGATTATGTTCTCGTCCACGCCGGGTTTATCATCAACAAACTGGACGAGGACGACGCACTGGAGACCCTCAAGCTGTTCGAAGAGTACATGGGTGTGAACCTCACGGAGGATAGAGGAAAGTGAAAATGACACTTTTCGATTTCCAAGGAGCGGAAAGTCCCGCCAGGACCTTTTGCGATAATGAGATGATCTTCACAGCCGCGCCTGGGAAAGGCGCCCGGATCGAGAGTCGAGGGCCGCAAGCTCGATCCGTGAGGATAGGGAAAACCGCGCTTTTCCCTATCCGTAGAGCAAAAGTCCCACCAGGACCTTTTGCGATATTACAGTCACCATGAAATATCTTGACGAATACCGCGATCCCAGGGTCGCGAAGGCGCTGCTCGAGAAGATCCACGGCTCCGCCGGGAGGATCGACCGCGAGATCAGGATCATGGAGATCTGCGGCAGCCACACGGTCTCCATCTTCCGCGCCGGGATAAAATCGCTTCTCCCCGAGAACGTCAGGCTCGTTTCAGGTCCCGGGTGCCCCGTTTGCGTCACCGCCATGTCCGACATGGACCGGATGATCGCCCTCGCTTCTCCGCCGGACGGGACAGACACCCTGGTGGCCACCTTCGGGGACATGATCCGCGTGCCCGGAACAAAAACCAGTCTTGAGGCCGAAATGGCCTCCGGGGCCGACGTCCGCATTGCCACCTCCCCGCTGGACGCCGTCATGTGGGCCCGGAAACACTTCGAAAAGTCTGTTGTTTTCCTGGGTGTGGGTTTTGAAACCACCTCGCCAACCATTGCCGCCACTGTCCTGAAAGCAAGGAAGTCGGGACTGAAGAACCTGTTCGTATACCCTGCCTTCAAGCTCCTCCCCCCGGCCCTGGTCGCGCTCCTGGAAACACCGGACATCGCCATAGACGGGTTCCTGTGCCCGGGCCACGTCAGCGTCATGCTGGGGGCGGATGCCTACCGCCCGGTTGCGGCCAGATATGAAAAACCCTGCGTCATCGCGGGGTTTGAACCGATTGATATTTTACTTGGTATATCAAACATTTGCGATCAACTTGCTGAGAACAAACATGAAGTAGCAAACGCATACGGAAGGGCCGTTTCCAATGGGGGCAACGTAAAGGCCATGGGGATCCTTGACCAGGTTTTCGAGCCCGTGGACGCTCCCTGGAGAGGCCTCGGCACCATACCCGCGTCAGGACTCGGTTTTCGTGAAGAGTTCGCTGCCTATGACGCAATCAGAAGGTTCGGGCTCGACTCTGTGGAAGCGGGATCAGAGCCCAAAGGGTGCGCCTGCGGCGAGGTGCTGCGCGGCCTCATGGACCCACCCCGGTGTCCCCTGTTCGGCAAGGCCTGCACCCCCGATTCGCCCGTGGGCTCGTGCATGGTGTCAAGCGAGGGAAGCTGTGCCGCCTGGTACAAATATTCCAGCTGAACCCTGGAATATTTGAGTTAACAGTTCACGGTTCACGGTTTACAGTATGAGCTTAATGCAAGGTCTTACTGTGAACCGTAAACCGTCTACTGTAAACAACAAGGAGATAACCATTTGTCTGATAATATAATTCTCCTGTCCCACGGAGCCGGCGGGAAGAAGAGTTCCGAACTGACCGAAAAGGTCTTCCTGAAGCACTTCACAGACCCCGCCCTTTTGGAGCTCAACGATATGGCCGTTCTCGAGCTGCCCCCGGGGCGCCTTTCCATAAGCACCGACACCTACGTCATCGATCCCATCTTCTTTCCGGGAGGGGATATCGGGAGCCTGGCCGTCCACGGCACCGTTAACGACGTGGCCATGTCCGGTGCACGGCCCATTGCCCTTTCGGCCGGTTTTGTCCTGGAAGAGGGGTTGTCCATCGCCGATCTGGAGCGTATCGCCGCCTCCATGGCCAGGGCCGCCGGCCAAGCCGGCGTGCGCATCGTCACCGCCGACACGAAGGTGGTCCCCAGGGGCGCTGCCGACAAGCTCTTTATCAACACCACAGGGATCGGGGTCATCCCGGGTAACCTGGAAATAGGCGGGGGCCAGGCCTCCGAGGGGGACCGCGTCCTCATCTCCGGAACCATCGGCGACCACGGCATTGCCGTGGCCTCCTCCCGGGAGGGGATCGACCTGACGACCCCCGTGGTGAGCGACAGCGCGCCGTTAAACGGTATGATCGGGGAACTCGTCGCCTCCCTCGGGTCTGATATCCACGTCCTTCGGGACCCTACCCGGGGAGGCCTTGCCACGGTCCTTTCGGAGATCGCCTCCCACTCCTCGGTGGGGATCGCGATCCAGGAGTCGGCTATTCCCGTCAGGGACACCGTGAGGGGCGCCTGCGAACTTCTGGGCTACGACCCCCTTTACCTTGCCAACGAGGGCAAACTCGTCGTCGTGGCGGCCGAGAAGGCCCACGAGGAGGCCCTGAGGATCATGCAGAACCACCCATACGGCTCTGACGCGGTCCTCATCGGCACCGTCACCGGGGAAAGGCCCGGAAAGGTGGTTTTGAATACCCTCATGGGGGGAACGAGGCTGGTGGATAAGCTGTCAGGTGAAATGCTGCCGCGCATCTGTTGATCCGAACCTGCCTGTCATCCTGCTTTCAGGACTGAGCAATTACATCTGATCCTCCCCCCTCAAAAATCACTTTCACCCCCACCTCTGACTTGTCCCGCCATAGCTTGAGCGACGGCGGATCCTCCCCCCTCAAGGGGGAGGAAGGATAAGGAAGGGACTATTGATCGGCCCGGAATGACGGAGCAGGTTATCCCATAATTTGTTGGTGAAACCCCGTCAGGAATGGCCGGGAATCAGATCCCTGCCGGGGCCAGGTTAGGACCGTCACGGCAGGACGCTAAACCATCATGGTGGTTATATTAAAATGTTTCAAATTGGCACCTTTAGCGTTAAAGGTAGATTCCATGGGCGCACAGGATTTCGGGCCCGTTCCCCCTGTCAACGTTCCCTCTTGACAAGAGAGAGCTTTAACCCGAAACTATCCCCACAACTTAAGAGCGACGGATCGGGGGCGGTCCCTTGACGGGACCTGAGACAACACCCTTGGAACTTGAACCGGGTCATGCCGGCGTAAGGAGATCCGCAAAGTACGGTATCGACGCCCCCGGATACTTATCCGGGGGTGTTTTACATTAAGCGCGAAGCACAAAGCGCGAAGATCGAAGGTATGCCCTTTCTTCGTGTTTCGTTCTTCGATCTTCGTACTGTTGATGACTTCGCAAAAAGTCATCAACGCGCCCCGCGCGGGGCGCCCAAATCAATGACCCGCACCGTAAGTCATTG
>JARGFV010000004.1:1391-49615 GCA_029210545.1 bacterium | reverse complement strand
TTGATTTGTGAGGAAAGGGAAAACGACGCTTTTCCCTTTCCGTGGAGCAAAAAGTCCCGGATTGGACTTTTTGCGACTCTATCACCTTTAGTCCTTGGTTCTCAGTGAAGGAAGTGCATCATGAACGAGATAGATCGCGTGGAGGCGGTTATTGTGGGGTACGTTCGATCATCCCTTATGGAAAGGGCGTCGGCGCCGCGCCAGGGCCGGGATGCGGCCCTGGAGGCCGTTATCGAGGCCCAGCCTGAGTTTGCCGAAGCCCTCGACGGCATCGGCCGGTGGGACCAGCTCCTCGTGACATGCTGGCTGCACCTCGCCCCCAGAAACACCCTGAAAGTCCATCCCAGGGGGGATACGACCCAGCCCCTTTCCGGCGTTTTCGGCACGCGCAGCCCTGTCCGCCCCAACCCCATCGCCGTCTACACGGTGGATCTTCTGAAGGTGGATGGCGGGCGGCTGCACGTCAGGGGCATCGACGCCGTGGACGGGACCCCGGTGCTGGACATCAAGCCGCATATAGGTAGGTTGGATGATTAAATGAGTGCTTGGTGCTAAGTGCTATGAGCTAAGAAAATCTGACTTCTTAGACCTTAGTCCATAGCTATGCAGTTAAGGAGCGCATCATGAACACGATGCAACGCATTACGATCCTTGTCCATGGCCGTGTCCAGGGTGTTTGCTACAGGGATTCGGCGAGGAGAAAGGCTCTGGAACTGGGTCTCGCCGGGACCGTGCAGAACCTCCCGGACGGCACGGTGAAGATCGTCGCGGAGGGGGCAGGGGATCGCCTCGAAGCCCTCATCCAGTGGGCCCGTTCAGGCCCTCCAGCGGCGGTCGTTGCCGGTCTGGATATCGAATGGGATAACGCCACAGGTATCTTCGACACGTTTCGAATTACCAGTTGAAGCAGAAAAAATGTAGTGATATTATAGATTTAGGATTTTATTAATTTTATAACCGGAGGCAGGGATGAAATACCTTACGGCACTCAGGGACGAGGCGCGCAACCGCGTGGAACAGATCGAAGAGGTCGATCTTATCGTAGGGATCCCCTGCTACAATAACCAGAGCACCATCAGTCATGTCATCCGGCAGGTCAGCCTGGGCCTGCACAAATATTTCCCTGAGAAGCGTTCCGTGATCGTCGTTTCCGACGGTGGATCCGTGGATGACTCCAGGGAGGAGGCACGGGCGGTGGAGGTCGCGCCCTTCCAGGAGATCCTGGTAACCATCTACAGGGGTGTTCCCGGCAAGGGGTCAGCACTGCGCGCTGTTCTGGAAGTTGCCCGTTTCCTCAACGCCAAGGCGTGCGTTGTCGTGGATTCAGACCTGCGGAGCATCAGCCCCCAGTGGATCAATAACCTCCTGTGTCCAATCCTGAGTGACGATTACCAGTTCGTGGCTCCCTACTACAAGCGTTTCAAGCTGGACGGGACCATCACCAACAACATCATCTACAACATGACCCGGACCCTTTACGGGAAACAGGTCCGCCAGCCAATCGGCGGGGATTTCGCCTTTTCCGCCGACGTGGTCAACTACCTGTACAACCGCGATGTCTGGGATACCGACGTGGGGAGGTTCGGCATCGATATCTGGCTGACCACCATGGCCCTGGTCAAGGGGTTCAAGGTCTGCCAGACGCGGCTGGGAGCGAAAGTCCACGATGTGAAGGACCCTTCCGAGAGCCTGGGCCCCATGTTCCGGCAGGTGGTGGCGACCCTGTTCAGCCTGATGGAAGATAACCGGTCGTTCTGGTGGGACGTCAAGGGCAGTGAAAATGTCCCTGTTGTGGGAGAGGCCATCGAAACGGAGCCGGAAAAGTTTCCCATCAACATCCAGGGTCTCATCGACGCCTTCAGGAACGGGTACAGGCAGTTCAGTCCCCTGTGGGAGACCATCCTCAGCAAGGAATCGTTCCGGGAGGTCAGGGAACTGGCCGAAGCCGGGGACGGCTTCGAACTCGACGTAGGCAAGTGGGCCCACATCCTTTACGATGCCGCGTCGACCTATCACTGCTGGCAGTCCAACCGGTTCAAACTCGTTGAGCTTCTGACCCCCCTTTACTACGCACGGGTCGCGAGTTTCGCCAGGGCGGTTGAGCACATGTCAGACGATGAGGCGGAGCAGGAGGTAGAGAGGCAGGCGAAGTTCTTCGAGGATGCAAAGCCGTACCTTCTCAAACGCTGGGCTGCGGTTGACGAGGATATCCGAAACGGGGAAACCTGCGGACAGCCTGCCTGATATGTCTTTCCTTGTACTTAACTGCGGATCGTCCAGTATCAAGGTCACCCTTTATGGTGAAGACTCCGGTGAAGTGATCCATCACTCAGTTACCGAACGGGTCACCGACCACCGCGGCAGCCTGGCCGGGATATTCCAGCAAATACAAGCACTCCTTCCCGGAGGGCTTTCCTCTCTCAGGGCGGTGGGCCACAGGGTCGTTCACGGGGGCCGGCGGTTCAGGGGGCCTGTCATCATCGATGAGGACGTCCTTGCGGGGATCCGTGGGTACGCGGAAATCGCCCCTCTCCACAACCCGCCCAATATCATGGGGATCGAGGAGTCTGCCCGGATGGCCCCGGAAGCCCTGCAGGTCGCCGTCTTCGACACTTCCTTTCACAGCGCCATCCCTTCCCATGCCCACAACTACGCCATCCCCATGGAACTTGCCAAAAAGCACCGGATCCGGCGCTACGGTTTCCACGGGATCAGCCACCAGTACATCCACTGCCGCGCCCTCGCGCTCGCGGGAAAAGGGGAGGGCGGCCTCGAAAGGGTCATCACGTGTCACCTGGGGGCCGGGTGTTCCATTGCGGCGGTCCTCAACGGGAGGTGCGTGGACACATCCATGGGTTTTACCCCCCTTGAAGGGCTGGTCATGGGAACGAGAAGCGGTGACCTGGATCCTGCCATCGTCCATTACCTCCTTTCACCGGAAGGCGGAAGGATGTCCGATGGGCAGGTCTACGATCTGCTGAACCGTGAAAGCGGCCTCAAGGGGCTTTCCGGACTGTCGGCCGACGTGCGGGATCTTATCGAGACGAGGGCGGAGGGGCACGAGGGAGCCGCCCTGGCCCTTTCGGTCTTTAACTACAGGTTGAAAAAGTATATCGCCGCGTATCACGGTGTCCTGGGAGGCGCCCAGGCCCTGGTTTTCTCAGGAGGCATCGGTGAGAATTCACCGGAGGTCAGATCCGAGGCCCTCGAGGGGCTCGGGCCCCTGGGTTTTTCCATCGATCCGGACGCCAACGTCCGCACGGTGGGGGCGGAAAGAGAGATCACAGGTGAAGGGTCGGCCGTGCGGATCTTCGTCGTCCCCACGGATGAGGACCGGATGATCTACGAAGAGGTTCGAAAACTGATAACGAAGTGATAAGAGATAAGAGATCTAAGATCAGTGTGGCAGATCAGCCGACCGCCACCCGGTTCTTACCCGCCCTTTTCGCCTTGTACATCTGCTGGTCCGCTCTCTTGACGATGGAGGCCAGATCGTCGTCGGGCCTGGCTATGGTGGCTCCCACCGTTATCGTGAAGGTGATCCTCTGATCGTTCACAGGAACACTGCTTCTCTCGATGAGCTTTCTGAAACGCTCCCCTATTGACCTGGCAGTGCCGCGATTGATGTTGGTTGTAGCGGCTATGAACTCCTCGCCGCCCCAGCGCCCCAGGATATCCATGGGACGGATAACGCCGTTGAGCGTCCGCGACACGACCTTCAGCACCTCGTCACCTGCATCATGGCCCCAGGTGTCGTTGATATCCTTGAAGTTGTCGATATCCATGAAGAAAATGGCGATCTGGGTATTGTAACGAGCTGTTTCGGCCAGCTTCGATTCCAGTGTCATCTCCAGATATCGACGGTTTCCGATGCGTGTCAGCGTATCCAGCAGAGCCAGCTGCTCGAGTTCGTCGATGCGGCGCTGGTTGGCGACATGAATGGAGTTGTCGCTGAAAATTTCCACTGCGCCAATGATCCGGCCGCCATCGTCGGTGATGGGGGAGACCCGTACAGAGACCGGGAGCCTGTGACCGTCGCGGTGGTGGAGGTAGAGGTCCTGTTCACGAGGTTGACCGTCCGTGAGAACCTCATGGAGGGGACAGCCGTCATCGCAGAGGCGTTTACCGGTATCGTCGACGTGGGCGAGGAAGTTGTCGGAGCAGGAGCGCCCCTGGGCGGTGCTTTTGGAATAACCGGTCAGCCGTTCGGCACCCTTGTTCCAGTAGGTGATGATGCGATCCTTGTCGACGAAATAGACCCCGTCGTAAAGGTTGTCCATGAGTTGCATGTAAAAGGTGTCTTTCATTGTCACCTCCCGGAACAAAAAGTAATTTATCTTATCATAATTTTCACTTGACCAGGACGTTTCTGTCGGTTAAGTTACAATTATGTAACCATGTATATGGCTGCTTTCCTGAGAAGGAGGGGATCATGGAAAACAGAAAACTTCTGCTGGTAGACGATGTGAACCTTTTTCTCCAGTTGGAAAAAACTTTTCTGACCAGGCGGTCCTTCGAGATCCATACGGCGACCAATGGGGATGAGGCCTTTCAAAAGGCCAGGGCTGTCGAGCCTGATCTCATTGTCCTGGACCTGCACATGCCCGGCATGGACGGTGATGTGGTATGCCGTCTTCTCAAGGGTGATCCCGATACCAGCTCTATTCCTGTCATCATGCTCTCCGCCGCCCAGAAGCCGGAAGACAGAAAAAGATGCCTCGATGCCGGCTGCCAGGCCTTTCTGACAAAGCCCGTCAAGAAGGATGAACTCAGCCATGCCGTAGAAGAGCAGCTCAACCTCTCGGTCAGAGACAAGTTGCGTGTCGATGTCAACTGGCCATGCCTGGTCAAGGTCGGCGATCACAAGGAGGCAGGATCTATACGGAACCTCTCGGAGGGCGGGGCTTTCCTGGCCTTCGATGAGACCCTTCACATGGGAAGTACGGTTCGTCTCCAGTTCCAGATCCCCGGGACATCTGGAATGTGCAATGTGTCGGCCAAGGTGTGCTGGAGCGGACGGTTGACTGCGGACGGTTTTCCAGGTTACGGGATCAGTTTCCAGGTAGTCAGCGCGGAGGACCTCGAGGCGATCCGGGATCATATCAGCAAGATCAGATCAGGCAGTATCGGTTCTTTGGCGGTCTCCCTGTAATTTGTGACGGCGGCGAACCTGCCGGTACGGGTGATCCCCATCCAGGTCCCGCCATTGACGAGGTCCTGCCCGGCAAAAAGGAAAGGTTTATCTTTGATAGGGTCGCAAAAAGTCCAATCCGGGACTTTTCCTGGCTCATTAATGTCCTGGGGAAAGGGAAAAGCGTCGTTTTCCCTTTCCTTACAATGACTGCTGATAGATCACCAAAGTCTGTGCGAGACTTTGGCTCAACGGGAAGGGAAAAGCGTGGTTTTCCCTTCCCTCACAGTGACTTCTGATAATCGCAAAAGATCCTGGTGGGACTTTTGCTCAACGGGAACCGAAAAGCGTGGTTTCCGGTTCCCTCACAGTGACTTCTGATAATCGCAAAAGATCCTGGTGGGACTTTTGCTCAACGGGAACCGAAAAGCGTGGTTTCCGGTTCCCTCACAGTGACTTCTGATAATCGCAAAAGATCCTGGTGGGACTTTTGCTCAACGGGAACCGAAAAGCGTGGTTTCCGGTTCCCTCACGGCTCAGTGACCTGTATTTCAGTCACTGATCCGGGCGCCCTCCCCGGGCGCGGCTGTACATCGATCCGGGCGCCCTTCCCAGGCGCGGCTTGTCATTGATTTGGGCGCCCCACGCGGGGCGCGTTGATGACTTTTTGCGAAGTCATCAACTTTAAACCGTAAACTGTTAACTGAAAACTGACCTCGGATGCCCCGCATCCGAGGTTTTGCTTGACCTTTGACCCCCTCTCTATTATCTTGAATTGTTTAATATCAACAACTTAGGAGCGTGTCGGGCGTGGGGACCACCGGCGCCGCGGACATGCAAGGGGAACGTATGTCGAAGGAACCCGATATCCAGTCAGAAAGCCGTATTCTGACGGCTCGAAAAGAGAAGGTCGAGTTGATACGGGGGTCGGGTGTAAACCCCTATCCCAATGATTTTAAAAGGGAGAATATGGCCTCCCAGGTTCACGCCGACATGGATGGTATCGAGCCGGCAAAGGTTCCCGAAACCGGGAAGAGCTACACCCTGGCAGGCCGTATCATGGCCATCCGGGATTTCGGCAAAGCCGCCTTCCTCCAGCTGGAGGACTCTTCGGCCCGGATCCAGGTCTTCATAAAAAAGGACGTCCTGGGCGAGGAGGCCCACGCCCGTTACAAGCAGTGGGACGTGGGTGACATCGTGGGGATAACGGGCACGCCCTTCGTGACCCGGACAGGAGAACTCACCATCGAGGCCGGCACTATCGTCCTTCTCACCAAGGCCGTTCGGCCTCTTCCCGAGAAATGGCACGGTCTCAAAGACGTGGAGATCCGGTACCGGCAGCGGTACGTGGATCTCATCGCCAACCCGGAAGTCCGGGAGGTTTTTAAAAAACGGACCGCCCTTATCCGGGGTATCAGGGATTATCTGGACGAAAACGGGTTCCTGGAGGTGGAGACCCCCATGATGCAGCCCATCGCCGGAGGCGCCGCTGCAAGGCCTTTCATCACCCATCACAACACCCTGGACATGGACCTGTTCCTGAGGGTGGCCCCTGAACTTTACCTGAAGCGCCTCGTGGTTGGAGGTTTCGAGCGGGTTTACGAGATCAACAGAAACTTCCGCAACGAGGGGATCTCCACAATGCACAACCCGGAGTTCACCATGCTGGAGTTCTACATGGCCTATGCCGATTACCTGGACATGATGGAGTTCACGGAGGGGCTGCTGAGATCTGCCGTGGAGGGGGCCACCGGTTCGCCGGTCCTGTCCTACCAGGGCCGGGAACTGGATTTCGGGAAGCCCTTCGTCCGCCTGGCTTTTGGCGACGCCCTGCGGTCCATTGACGGGTTCACGGAGGCAATGGAGACAGACAAGGCCAAGGCCCTGGCCTTTGCGAGGAAGAGCCATGTTCAGGTGTCCGACAAGGATCCCCTGGGCAAGGTCCACCTCAAGCTCTTCGAGCATTTCGTGGAACCGGAACTCATCGATCCCACTTTCGTCTACGATTATCCGGTCGTCGTGTCCCCGTTGTCGCGCAGAAGCGACGCCCGTCCTGAAGTAGCCGAGCGTTTCGAACTGTTCACCGTCGGCATGGAGATCGCCAACGGTTTTTCCGAGCTCAACGATCCGAGGGACCAGGAGGAGCGGTTCCGGCAGCAGGTTGAGGAACTCGCGGCAGGGGACGAGGAGGCCCACAGGATGGATTCGGATTATATCAGGGCCCTGGAGTACGGCCTGCCTCCCACGGCCGGCGAGGGCATCGGCATCGACCGACTCGTCATGCTGGTAACCGATTCGGCGTCCATCCGGGATGTGATCCTGTTCCCCCACCAGCGGGCGGAATAGCCGGAGTAGTAAGAGGAAAACATAAGCATTGACACACAGAGAGCACAGAGGCGGCCCGCTGGTAGGCCGCCCGTCCCACAGAGTTACACAGAGAAAGGCAAAAGTGAAAAGGTTTTCTGATCCAAGGCCCGAAAGGAAATTCTTTGAGATCTTTTGAGTGGATGGTGGCCATGCGCCACCTGCGTTCCCGCAAGAGCAACGCCTTCGTGTCCGTGATCACCGTGATCTCGGTCCTGGGCGTCATGGTCGGGGTAGCGGCGCTTATCACGGTCATCGCCGTCATGACGGGGTTCTCCTCCTACATGCAGGACCGGATCCTGGGGACCACCTCCCATATCCTGGTCACCGGTGTGGACGGGATCTCCCGGGTAGACAAGGTCATGGCCGAGATCCTGGAGCAGGAAGGGGTCGTGGCCGCGGCTCCCTATGTCATGGGTCAATCCCTGCTCAAGGTGGAGGGAGCCGTGACCGGGGTCGTCGTGCGGGGGATCGACCCCGCTTTAGAGGCCCAGGTCACTGAACTGGCCGCTGACATGATCCGGGGATCCATGGCCGAGCTTACCGATGACGGGATCGCCATCGGCGTGGAGCTCGCCCGACAGCACGGGCTCAAGGCCGGGGATACCGTGACCCTGGTCTCCCCGTCGGAGATCTCTTCCCCATTCGGGATGGTGCCCCTCATGGAAAGGTTCACCGTGCGCGGGATTTTCGACACCGGGATGTACGAATATGATACGGGCCTGGTACTGGTGACCCTTGGGGCGGCCCGCTCCTTCTTCGACATGGGCGAGTCGGTGAGCGGGATCGCTGTAAAAACAGACGATATCTACATGACCCATGAGATCTCCGATCGGATTCAGAAAACGGTGGGGTACTCCTACTGGGTCCGCGACTGGCGGGAGATGAACCAGAATCTGTTTTCCGCTTTGAAGCTCGAGAAGATCACCATGTTCATCATCCTGACCCTCATTATCGTGGTAGCCGCGTTCAACATCATCGGTACGCTGATCCTGGTGGTCATGGAGAAGGGCAGGGAGATCGCCATTCTCAAGGCCATGGGGGCTACGAGGAAGAACATCGGGCGCATCTTCATGCTGGAAGGGCTCATTATCGGCCTGGGAGGCACAGTCCTGGGACTGGCCATGGGGCTCGTACTTTGCTACGTCCTGGCCAACTACCAGTTCGTGGAACTGCCCGCCAGCGTTTATTACGTCACGACCCTCCCGGTCAAGGTCCAGATCCTGGATATCCTGGCTATCTGCCTGGCAGCGGTCACCGTGTCCTTCGTGGCCACTGTCTATCCGGCAAGGCGGGCCTCCCTTCTCAACCCCGTGGAGATCCTCAGGTATGAGTGACCTACGGAACCAGGTGGTTTTCGAGACGAAGGGCCTCACCAAGACCTTCACCAAGGGTGGGAAAAAGATCGAGGTCCTCAGGGAGGTGGACCTTGCCCTCGAAAAGGGAGAGGTGGTCGGGATCCTCGGCGCTTCCGGGGCCGGGAAGAGCACCCTCCTTCACCTGGCCGGCGGGCTGGACCGTCCCACCTCCGGCAGCGTCCTTTACGAGGGCCAGGACATTTTCAGACTTTCAGAACCCGCTCTGGCGGCTTTCCGCAACCGGAAGGTGGGGTTCGTTTTTCAGATGCACTACCTTCTTTCCGAGTTCACCTGTCTGGAAAACGTCATGATGCCGGGGATCATCGCGGGGCGGGATCCGCAGTCCGTTCAGGGCCGCGCAGCCGGACTCCTCGAACAGGTGGGTCTCGCCGAGAGGATGGACCACCGCCCCGGGGAACTTTCGGGAGGGGAGCAGCAAAGGGCGGCGGTGGCAAGGGCCCTCGTCAACAGCCCATCTACGGTCCTTGCCGATGAGCCTACCGGAAACCTGGACGACAGGACGGCCAGGTCGGTCCAGGACCTGTTCCTCGAGCTCAACAGCACCCACGGAACCACGTTCCTCGTGGTGACCCACAACCGGGAGATGGCTTCCAGGTTCCACCGCAGGTTCCACATCAGGGACGGCCATCTTCACCAGGAGCGATGATCTTTTGAACAGGACAAGATCGGTCATAACCACATTGCTCATTATTATGTCAGTCGGAAACGTCCTTGCAGCCCGGGCCGCGGGTGTGCCCGTTGTCCGTGAGATCAGGGTCGAGGGCAACCAGAGGGTAGACGCGTCGAGCATCAAGGGGACGCTGTCCTTCTCGGCAGGTGATCCGTTCCAGGACGCCCTGGTCACCAGAAGCGTCAAGGATCTCTATCGTCTGGGTACCTTTTCAAGGGTGTCCATCGAGGAAGAGGCCGGAGAAGAGGGAGTGATCCTCACCGTTCGCGTTGAAGAGTTCCCCATGATCCGGCGGGTCCTGATATCGGGCAACAAGGAGATCTCCGAGGCCGATCTGAAAAAGGTCCTGAAGCTCAAGGCCTTTTCCTTTGCCGATCCGGCCGGGATACCCGCTGACGTCGAGGCGATCAAGGGAGTCTATCGTGCTTCCGGTTATCACGGGGTTGTCGTGACAGCCGGCCTCGAGGAGGTGGAGGGCGGTGCCGTCGTAAAGTACCTTGTCGAGGAATCGGAAAAGAGCCTCATTCATGAGGTCGATATCATCGGAAACCGGTTTGTGGAGGACCACGAGATCCGGAAGGTCATGCAGACCAGGGAGATCGGGCCCCTTTCTTTCATGTCGGATGCCGGTGGATATGACGATCTCCGCATGGCCGATGACCTGAAAAGGATCCAGCTGCTTTATATGGAGAAGGGGTTCCTCGACATCGTGGTCCATGATCCGGAAGTCAGGGTTCACCCGGAGGGGCAAGGGATGTATATCGCCATCCGGGTGGAGGAAGGCCCGGAGTATAAACTGGGAGAAACGAAGTTCACCGGGGATTGGGACGGTCCGCCGGAGTTCACCCGGTCCCGGCCCAGCATCCAGACGGGGGACATCTTTGTCCGGAGCGGGATCTTCCAGGACATGCGGATGTACGAGGACAGCTTCCGGGACCAGGGGTACGCATGGGCCAGGATCGAGCCCCTTTTCAACCGGGACCCTTCCACAGGTGTGGTCAACCTGGACCTGGTCCTTGCCCGGGGGCCCCTGGTGCACATCCGGTGGATCCACGTGGCAGGGAACGTGAAAACACGGGATTACGTCATCAGGCGTGAAATGCGGCTGGTCGAGGGGGACCTTTACAGCCAGAAAGGGCTGGACGATTCAAAAAAATTCATCCGCGGGCTTGGTTTTTTCTCCAAGGTCGAAATCCGGCCGGCCGACGTGGGAGACGGGTTGGCGGACGTCCATGTCACCGTCGGAGAGGGGACGGCAGGTTCACTGTCGGCCGGAGCGGCATACTCAAGTGTCTCGGGGCTTGTGGGAACGCTTCAGCTGGCCCTCGGGAACTTCTCGGGGAGAGGGCAGAGACTGAACCTGAATATCGAGGCGGGCGGGGATTCCTCCACCTACAGCATCAGCTTCAGCGAGCCCCGGCTCTTTTCCGGGGTGTTCTCCCTCGGAGTGGACCTTTTCGACAAGACCAACGAATACACTCAATACAGCCAGAACAGCCGGGGAGGAAGCGTCAGGCTGGGATACAGGCTCGACGATTTTTCAAACCTGTCAGCCCGATACAAATACGTGGACTACGACGTTTACGACATCGCTCTGGATGCCAGCGCGCTGATCCTGGAACAGGAAGGTGAAAGCACAACGTCCTCTGTCCACCTGGGGTATAATTACGACTCCCGGGATTTCCCTATGGATCCCAGGGAGGGTTTCAAACTGTCCTTATCCACCGAATTTGCCGGCGGCCCCCTGGGCGGTACCAACGATTTCGTACGTTACCAGGCCGAGGGCAGCATGTATAACCCCATCGCAGGGGACCTTGTCGGCCTCGCCCACCTGGAACTGGGAGTGATCGAACCGTACGGCGATAGTGAAGTCCCGGTTACCGAGCGGTTCTTCCTGGGCGGTCTTTACACGATCAGGGGGTTCGAATATCGGAAGGTCGGCCCGTTGGAAGATGGAGAACCGGTGGGGGGGACAAAGTCCATCCTCATGAACCTGGAGGCCGCCTACCCGCTCATCAGGGACGCCAACATCAAGGGTATGCTTTTCCTCGACGGCGGGAACGTCTGGGCTGAAGATGAAAAAGTCGAAGGCCGCGACCTCAGGTTCGGTGCCGGGTTCGGGTTCAGATGGTCCGCGCCCATCGGCCTCCTCCGGCTGGAGTGGGGCTTTAACCTGGACCCGAAACCGGATGAGACCCAGCCGGGCTGGGAGTTTTCCATCGGAACACTTTTTTAGCTTTCGCTGAAAAAGTATGAAGAATCACTGTAAACCGTAAACTGTGAACCGTAAACTCGGTTATACCTTTCAAGGAGGTACGGACCCATGCGCAGGAATATGATGATACTTTTCGCCGCGGCATCCCTGATCTTCGGTGCGGTGTCGGTCCAGGCGGCCACTATGGTCAAGATAGGGATCGTCGATCTGCAGGGCGCCCTCAACGCCACTGCAGAAGGGCAGGCGGCGAAGGAAAGCCTGAAGAAGAAGCACACGACCAAACAGGAAGAGGTCGACCGGATGAAAGCCGACCTCGATCTCATGGAGGAAAAGATCAAGAGCCCGGTGCTCAGCGAGACTGCCCAGGCAGAGCTCAAGGAGAAATATCTCCAGAAAAGGTCGGAGCTCATCGAGTTTGTGACCGCTGCCAAGGATGAAGAAGAGCGCGAGAACCAGCTCCTGTCGACACGGATCCTCGAGGGCCTGGTCAAGATCGCCCAGGAGATCGCTGAGGCGGAAAAGTTCACCCTCATCCTGGAGAAAAACGGCAGCGGGGTCATCTTCTACGAGGATGCCATGGATATTACCGAACAGGTCGTCAAGATCTACAACGAGCGTTACCAGGTCGGTCAATAGCAGTGGCAAAGATCACCCTTGGCCAACTGGCCGAAAGAATAGGTGGGGAGCTTATAGGTGATCCTCACCTGGAACTTGCGGGCGTGGCGCCGCTGCACACAGCTTCTTCCGACCAGGTTTCTTTCCTTTCGAACCCGAAGTACGCCGCATCCATCCAAACGACGAGGGCCGGTGCTGTGATCGTTTCCAGAAGCCAGGAAGCGCCGGGTCTGAACCTCATCCGCACCGATGATCCGTACCTCGGATTTGCCCTTGCCATGGAGAGCTTTTACGCGCAGCCGTATGATGCCGCCGGGATCAGCCCACTTGCCTCCGTCCATCCTGGAGCCCGGATCGGCAGCGATCCCAGCCTCCACCCCTTTGCTGTGGTGTGTGACGGAGCGAGGATCGGCTCCAGGGTCACCCTCATGCCCGGGTGCTACGTGGGTCCGGGAGCGCTGGTCGATGACGATGCGGTTCTTCACCCCAACGTGGTGATCGAGAAAGAGGTGGTTGTGGGCCAACGGGTGATCGTTCACGCCGGGACCGTGATAGGCAGCGACGGTTTCGGTTTTGCCAGTGAGAAAGCCGGCCACCGGAAGATCATCCACGCCGGGACGGTCAGGGTAGAGGATGATGTTGAGATCGGAGCCGGGTGCACCATCGACCGGGCGGTCATGGGGGAGACGGTGATCGGCGCCGGCTCAAAGTTGGACAACCTGATACAGATCGGACATAACGTCCGGATAGGGAAAAACTGCATCCTGGTGGCCCAGGTCGCCATCGCGGGCAGCACCGTTCTCGAGGATAACGTCACCATGGCGGGGCAGTCGGGGGCCGCGGGACATCTGACGATAGGTGAGGGGTCGCTCGTCTACGGGAGGGCTGCCGTTGTTAAGGATGTTCCGGCGGGGTCCCAGGTGGCAGGACTCATCCCTGCTGTGGATGTCCGGGAATGGAGGCGGACCGCAGCTGCTCTCGGGAACATCGCAAGCCTGAGGAAGCGGGTGGCCGCTCTGGAAAAAGAGGTCAACAAACTCCAGGGAGGGAGTCGAGAGGGGGAGGACAGCTGATGGATATTAGCCAGATAATGAAGACCATCCCGCACCGGTACCCGTTCCTGCTCGTTGACAGGATCCTCGAGCTGGTTCCGGGCGACATGGCGGTCGGGATCAAGAACGTGACCATCAACGAGGAGTTCTTTATCGGGCACTTTCCGGGACACCCCGTGATGCCCGGTGTGCTTATCGTCGAATCCATGGCCCAGGTAGCCGCCATCCTCGCCTTCCACAGCATCATCAGCGGGGAAGGCGACAGCAGCGGACTTGCGGACAAGGTGGTGTATTTCATGTCCATCGACAAGGTCAAGTTCCGGCGGCCGGTGGTGCCGGGTGACCAACTCAGGCATGAAGTGAAGATGACCCGGAACCGGGGGTCCATCGCCAGCTTCCGGACGAAAGGTTACGTGGACGGGACCCTGGTGGCCGAGGCGGAGATGAAGGCCATGCTGGTGGACCGTGCCGAGGCTGCCGACAAGACGGCGGAAGGACACTGAGATGACCAACGGCGGCCGGAAACAGGCCACCCTTGTGGACCCTAGGGCAGCGGTGAGTCCGGGGGCCCAGCTCGACAGCGGTGTCGAGGTAGGCCCTTTCGCTGTCATCGGCGACCAGGTCCGCATAGGGGCCGGGACCAGGATCGGTCCCCACGTTGTCCTGGACGGCCGGACCACCATCGGTGAGAACAACAGGATATTCCAGTTCGCATCCGTGGGCGCCCCTCCCCAGGACCTGAAATACAGGGGGGAGGAGAGCGAGTTGATCATCGGAGACGACAACGTGATCCGTGAGTGCGTCACCATCCACAAGGGCACCGAGGGTGACAATATGGTCACCAGGATCGGAAGCGGCAACCTTATCATGGCCTACTGCCACGTTGCCCACGACTGTGTTATCGGTGACAGGGTCATTCTTGCCAACGGCGCCACCATTGCGGGTCACGTGACCATGGAGGACAACTCCTTCCTGGCAGGTTACGCGGGAGTCCACCAGTTCTGCCGCGTCGGCACCATGGCATTTGTCGCGGCCGGTTCCATTGTTGTCATGGACGTCCCCCCTTACACCACGGCACAGGGTGACAGGGCCCGGCTCGTGGGGCTCAACCTCGAGGGGCTCAAAAGAAAACAGTTCACCCCGGGTGAGATCTCCGCCCTCAAGAAGGCCTACCGGATCCTTTTCCGCTCGGGACTGGTCATGGACGAAGCCATCGATAAAGTCAGGCAGGAAGTGGAAAACACCGATCACGTCCGGCATCTTCTCGGTTTCATGGATGGTTCGCAAAGGGGGTTCACCAGGTGACACCATCCCCGGTGAAGATCGGGATCATCGCCGGGGCCGGTGAACTGCCCGGCTACGTAGCCCGTTCTCTCGCCCAGGCCGGAAAGAACCTCTACGTTGCCGCCCTGGAGGGAGCCGCGGACCAGATCGTGGAGGACGACCGATGGGAGACCGGCTGGTTCCGGATCCACGACTTGCGGGAACTCCTTGACGGTCTTAAAACCCGCGGAGTTACGGGGATCGTCCTTGCCGGAAGGGTCGCTCACGCGGAGGTTTTCAAGGCCGACACCTTTGACGGGTTTTTCCGGACGTTCCTGGAGGAGCTGGCCGATCACCGGGCATCCACCATCCTGGGCGGAATCGTGGACCTTTTTCGTGACAACGGGATGAAAGTGCTGGCTTTAGACGAGATCGTGCCGGACCTCATGCCCCCGGTCGGCCATCTCGCGGGACCGGCCCCCTCCCAGGATCTCGATCAGGACCTGGTTTTCGGGTGGCGGATCGCCAGATCCGTAGCCGATCTTGATATCGGCCAGACCGTGGTGGTCAAGGACCGTTCGGTGGTCGCCGTGGAAGCCATGGAAGGCACCGATGCTGTCATAAGGCGGGCGATCGAGGTGGCAGGCGGGGGGATCACCGTCGTGAAACTGGCTGCGATAAACCACGATTTCCGGTACGACGTGCCCACTGTCGGGAAGGAAACGGTTGCCCGGATAGCCGAGGGCGGCGGTGCCCTCGTCGTGGAGGGTGGACGCTGTACGATCCTCGGGTTCGAGGAAGTCGTCTCGGTTTGCTCCGAGGGTGGAGTCACCCTGCTTTCCTGCAGGGAGGACAAAAGCGGGGAGGTCCTTTGGACCGGAGGGTGATGATCTTCGCCGGAGAGGCTTCCGGGGATATGTACGGTGGGCTGCTGGCCGGCGCGCTTCGGGGATCAGACCCCGGTCTGAGACTTTCCGGTATCGGGGGAGATGCCATGGCCGCGGCCGGTGTGGATCTCACCGTGCACATCAGGGAACTGTCGGTCATGGGGATCTGGGAAGTGCTCCGGGATCTGAGACGGTTAAGGAAGGTCCTGGAGAAGGCCAAAAGCGCCATGAAAGCCCAGAAACCGGATGGATTGGTCCTTATCGACTTCTACAGGTTCAATATCGAACTGGCCCGCGAGGCAAAGAAACTGGGTATCCCGGTCGTCTACTACGTGGCCCCGAAGCTCTGGGCCTGGGGGAAGGGGCGCATCGTCGAGATGGATTCCCTGGTGGCCAGGGTCCTGGCCATCTTCCCTTTCGAGGAGGAGTTCTATCGATCCCACGGGGTACCGGTGACCTATGTCGGTAACCCGCTGATGGAACTTCTGGCTGCCACCGACGCCGGCCCCCTTCGGGAGGAACTGGCACTGGCAGAGGACGAAACGGTCATCAGCCTCCTGCCCGGCAGCCGGAACCCGGAGGTGCGGATGCTCCTGCCGGTTTTCCTCGAGGCTTCCGCACTCCTGTCCCGGGATCTGGGGGGGAAGGTCCGCATCCTGGTGCCGAGGGCCCACACCATACCACGGGCGGAAATGGAGCGGATGATCGATCAGTCGGGTGTGAAGGCCACGATTATCGACGGCCGTTCGAGGGAGGCCCTCGTGCTGTCTGACCTGGCCCTTGTTGCCTCCGGTACGGCCACACTTGAGGCTTTTCTGCTGGGTGTTCCGCAGGTTGTGGCTTACCGGATGGCCCGTCTCACCTACCACATCGCGAAAAGGCTCTTCAAACTCCCCAGGTTCAGTCTTCCCAACATCGTCGCCGGCCGGGAGGTGGTCACCGAGCTTCTCCAGGACGAAGTCACCCCTGAAAGGCTTGCCGCTACTGCCCTGAACCTCATCGGGAACGAGGAGGCCAGGCGCGACTATCTCGCCGCCGGTGTGGAGATGAAAAAGGTCCTGAAGGGCGAGGAGGCGTCCCGGCTGGCTGCGGGCCAATGCGCTGCCGTCTTCGGGTTCGACGACGGCCAGGCGGATGGGGATCAGGCATTATGAAACAGTCCATAAGGGTTTACAAGCGCCTGCTGCGGTATGTCCGCCCCTACATGGATAAACTCGTCATCTCGGGGATCGCCATGGTGGGGGTGGCCGGCATGACGGCCATGGCGGCGCTCCTTATCAAGAACGTCCTGGATGACGTTTTTATCGCCGGCGACAGGGAGATGCTGCTGCTGGTGCCCGCCGCCATCATCGTCATCTACCTTTTCAAAGGTTTTTTCCGCTACGTCCGCACCTACCTCATGAGCTGGACAGGGCTTAAGATCGTCCAGGATATACGGAACGAGCTCTACGAGCACCTGCACCGTCTTTCCATGTCCTTTTTCACCGAGACCCCGACGGGGGTGCTCATGTCCAGGGTCACCTACGATGTGTCCATGATGCAGAATGCCATCACCGAGGCGCTGGTGGGAGCGGTCCGCGACGTCTTTACCATCGTGGGCCTGACGGCGGTCGTTTTTTACCGCAATACGGAGCTGGGTTTTTTAGCCATTATCGGACTGCCCCTTTCCTTTTACCCCCTGACCAGGTTCGGAAGAAGCATGAAGAAAGCCAGCCGGAAAAGCCAGGAGCGCATGGGTGATCTGAGCAAGCTCATGCAGGAGCGCATCTCGGGAGCGGGGCTGATCAAGGCGTTCGGGACGGAGGAAAAGGAACTCGCGAGGTTCAAGGGAGAGAACGAGCGGCTGGTCAAGACCTTTATCAAGATACAGAGGGTCAAGGCCCTGTCCAACCCTGTCATGGAGTTCATCGGCGCCGCGTCCGTGGCCCTTATCATCTGGATCGGCGGCATGACCGTGATGAATGGCCGGATGACGGTGGGAGAGTTCTTCTCCTTCCTCGCTGCCCTCATGATGCTTTACGAGCCGGTCAAGCACATTACTTCGGTGAACAACATCATTCAGCAGGGCCTTGCAGCCTCCGAGCGTGTTTTCGCGATCCTGGATATCTCTCCGGAGATCGCCGACGCACCCGATGCCGTGGAGCTGCCTTACAGCTCAGGCCGTATCCGGTTCGAGGGTGTGAGCTTCAGGTACGGGGAAGAGTGGGTCCTGAAAAATATTGAACTGGATGTTGAACCAGGCACCAAACTGGCCATTGTCGGCACAAGCGGAGGAGGCAAGACCACCCTGGTCAACCTCATCCCCCGTTTTTACGATGCCACCGAGGGATCTGTCCTCGTCGATGATCACGATGTCCGCCATGTCACCCAGAAGAGCCTTCGCCGGCAGATCTCCATCGTTTCCCAGGAAGTTGTGCTCTTCAACGACACCATACGGAACAACATCTGCTACGGGATGGAGGGCGTTTCCGAGGAGGACCTTCAAAGGGCCCTGGATGCAGCTTACGTCCACGATTTCGTGGCAGCGCTCCCAGGGGGGATCGATACCGTCATCGGTGAGCGCGGAAGCCGGCTTTCCGGCGGCCAGCGGCAGAGGCTGTCCATCGCGCGGGCTATCCTCAAAAACTCACCGATCCTTATCCTCGATGAGGCGACAAGTTCCCTGGACACAGAGTCAGAGCACCTTGTCCAGAAAGCTCTTGAGAACCTCGTCGAGGGGAGGACGACCCTCGTCATCGCCCACCGCATCTCTACGGTGACCGACGCTGACCTGATCATCGTTGTTTCGGACGGACGGATCGTGGAATCGGGCCGACACGACCAGCTCCTCGCAGCTGAAGGGGAGTACTCGCGCCTGTATTCACTCTTGATAGAGGAAGATGGGGCCCATGGAGACCAGGAACCAGAAAACCAGGTGGTTTAGGGAGTTCCGCAAGCGTCAGGCGTACAACGTTCTGCCGGTTTTCCCACCCCTGGTACGGTCCCTGATCAGGGCGCTGGGTTTTACGCTGAGGGGGAGGTTTTCGGGCGAGGGCCCGGTGATGAAAATGGTGCAGGACGGGCAGCCCTTCGTCCTGGCGTTCTTCCACGGAAGGCAGCTCCTCCTCGTCCACGAACTCAGGGGGTGGCCGGTGGTCGTCATGACCGGTATCAGCTATATGGGCGAGATCCAGTCCCGCGTGCTGGCCGGTTTCGGGGTCACGACCGTTATGGGCTCCAGCAAGGGGGGCGGCGCCCGCGTTCTGGCCGGAATGATCAAGCTTGTCCGCAAGGGGATGGTGGGAGCCTTTGCCGTGGATGGGCCCAGGGGCCCTTATGGGGTTGTCAAGCCCGGAGCCGTGTACATATCCAAGAAGCTCGGTATCCCCCTCGTCCCGGTCACGACATCGGCATCCCCGTCAGCCCTGTTCACATCCGTCTGGGACCGTTACCTTCTCCCCATGCCCTTTTCCAGGACGCTGGTCAAATTCGGTGAGATCATGGTGCTGGACCAGGATCTGAGTGATGAAGCCATACAGAGAGACTGCCGGCTTGTAGAGAAGGTCCTGGAAAAGCTGACGAGGGGGGCCGATGAACTCGTCGGCAGGCCCTAAAAAAAGTTCCTGGTTCACGGCAACCTTCATACCGCCCCTTGTGAGGGGGATCATCCGTACGGTGACGGCCACCATGAGGGTGCGCAGCGAGGGTCTGGAGCATCTCGATTGTCTGGAAGGGACCGGCCAGAGGGTGATCCTGGCGTTTTTTCATGGTCGTCAGTTTCTCCTCACCGGTTTTCTGGTGGGCCGTAAACTGTCCGTCCTGTCCAGCCTGAGCCGGGACGGGGAGCTCCAGGCAAGTGTCATGTCGAGGCTCGGGTATGCGGTTGTCAGGGGATCGGCTTCGAGGGGCGGCGCGCGTGGACTCATCGGCCTGAAAAGGAAGATGGATGAGGGGTTCCACGCCACCTTCGCCGTGGACGGCCCCAAGGGACCGATCCACGAGGTGAAGCCCGGCGCGGTGTACCTGGCGAAAAAAATGGGGTGCCCCATCATCCCGATGACCTCTTCGGCCAGGCCGGCCCATATCTTTTCCGGAGCATGGGACCTTTACCTCCTGCCCTGGCCGTTCAGCAGGGGTGTGGTCCTTTTCGGGCCCCCCATAGCCCTGGACGGGGACACCAGCGACGCCGCCATGGCCAGGGATAGTGCCATGGTCAAAAAAACACTGCTCGACCTCCAGGAGAGGGCGGACGAGATGGTGGGAAGGAAGATAAGTTAACGGTTCACAGTTCACCGTTAACAGTCAGACCCGAACCGTTTAAAATAGGATGGAAGTGGTTGAAACTGTGAACCGTAAACCGTAAACCGTAAACTTTTTTGCAAGGAGCAGAACATGCCCATCGATCAGGAACTTCTGGACATCCTGGCCTGTCCCAGGTGCAAGGGGGCCGTGCAGCCGGAAAACGGCGGGAGTTCCCTTGTCTGTCACAGCTGCAAGTTGAGATACAGGGTTGAAGACGACATCCCTGTCATGCTCATCGACGAGGCGGAAGAGATCTGAAATTGATGGACTTTTTGCGGGTCCATCAATAAAAGGGCCGGAACTGTGCGTCTTCCGATAAACTTTCAGTTACGAAGGCCTCCGGCAGTCCTTTTGCCTTTGCTCATTCCGATTTCTCTCCTGTACGGGGTGCTCGCATCGATCCACCGTGCCCTGTACGGTGCAGGCATCCTCAGGAGGAGGAAGCTGCCGCGTCCTGTTGTAAGTGTCGGGAATCTGACGGCAGGTGGTGGAGGGAAAACTCCCTTCGTACTCTGGCTTGCAGGCGCACTCAGGGACAGGGGTGTACGGCCGGCTATCCTGTCCCGTGGTTATGGCCGTAAAGGATCGGGACCTTCCCTCGTCGACCTCCGACAGCCCTGGCAGCTGGTTGGGGACGAACCGTTCCTGATGGCTGCCAGGCTGGGCGAGGTCACCGTTGCGGTCGCGGCTGACCGGTATGAGGCGGGTCTCGCGGTTCTTCGGCATCACGACGTGGACCTTTTCATCCTGGATGACGGTTTTCAGCACAGGCGGCTTGAAAGGGATCTCGATATCCTGGTCGTGGATAATATCATGCGCTTTGGAAACGGTATGCTCCTGCCGGCCGGCACCCTGAGGGAACCCCTTTTCCGACTGGCCGATGCCGATATTGTCGTGGTGACAAGGGCATCGAACCCGGATGGCGATTTCACCAGAATGTTGCGCGGGTATACAGCAGCGCCTGTGGCATGGACCGATTATCATTCCACCGGGCTTTTATCCCTGGATGGAGACAGTGATAAACACGATGATCCTGGGTCAGCAGGCCCTTTTCTTGCCTTTTGCGGGATCGCCAGTCCCGAAGGGTTCAGACGCAGTCTCGAAAAGTCCGGGCTCGATGTCCTCGACATGATGGTCTTCCCCGATCACCATCCATACACCGATAGGGACATCGATCGCGTTATCGAAAGAGCCGGAGAGATGGGAGCCGCGGCCCTTGTAACTACCGAAAAGGATGCGGTGAGGCTGCCGCCGGTCGGGAAAAGGTCAATGCCATGTTTCGCCCTGGCCGTGGAGACCAAGGTCCACGGCGGCGGGGATACTCTCCTCGAGCCGGTGCTCGCCCTCGTGGGCAGTACATCCGGAAAGCCCCTTTCATGAGATATCAGCTTGAAAAAACGCTGCTGGCGTTGACCTCGGCCCTCTTTTGTGCCCTTCCCGAAAAGGGGGCCCTGGGCCTTGGGCGATGGCTGGGGATGCTCATCTACCATGTTATCGGTTCGAGAAGACGGCTCGCCCTTGAAAATGTCCGCCTGGCTTACGGCGACGAGCTCAAAGCCCCGGAAAGACGGGAGATCGTACGGCGCTCCTATGGGCACCTGGGCCTGAACATCGCCGAGTTCTTCCGGCTGCCGACCCTCCCTCCCCGGGAACTCCTGGACCGGGTCACCGTGGAGGGCGAGGAGAAACTCCGGGCTGCCCTCGACCAGGGGAGGGGAGTGCTTCTGCTTTCGGCCCACCTCGGCAACTGGGATTATCTCAGCGCGGCCATAGCCATGAAGGGCTACCCCCTTGCCCTTATCACCAAGGTCAGCCGCAGCGATGCCCTTAACAGGATCTGGATGGGTTACCGTGAAAAGTCAGGGGTCAGGATGCTCATGGGCAGGGGAACCATGAAGGAGAGCCTGAAACAGCTGAAAAAAGGAGGGGTTGTCGGGTTCGTCCTCGACCAGAACGCCCGCAGGAAGGAAGGTGTTTTCGTTCCTTTTTTCGGCAGGCAGGCCTGTACCCTTTCCAGCCTGGCCATTATCGCGCGCCGGACCGGGGCGCCGGTCGTGCCGGTGCACATCTTCAGGGCGGACGGGAGACACACGGTGGTGTTCGATGAACCCATCGTGACAGAGAGCCACGATAACCAGGAGGTCGATATCCTGGAAAGGACGGCAGCCTATACCCGGTGGACGGAAAAGGCCATCAGGCGCCATCCGGACCAGTGGACCTGGCTCCACGACAGGTGGAGGACGAGACCGCGGCCCTGAGAAGCCACAGGCATGGAAGTAGGGATGTAAGGGAGTAAGGGTGTAAAAATGTGGTTTTTCACCCATACCCCTTGACACCCATACCCCCTTACTAAGGGCTGGTTTCTTCTGTCAAAAAAATCATTGGAGATTTTGTTATGAGTCCCCAACCAGTGCAAACAACAGAAGCTCGGCGCCCGGCTGTCTTCCTCGACCGGGACGGGACCATCATCGACGAGACCGGCTACCTGGGCGATCCGGGGGGGGTCCATTTTTATCCCGGGGCTGTCGAAGCGATGAAAAGGCTTCAGGAGGCGGGGTATCTCCTCGTGGTCCTGACCAACCAGTCCGGCATCGCCAGGGGCTACTTCGACGAGGGGACCGCTGTTGCCGTCAACCTGGCCATGATGAAGATGCTGTCTGAGCACAGTTTGCGGATCGATGCTGTCTACTACTGCCCCCACCACCCTGACGACGGGTGCCAGTGCAGGAAGCCGCAGAACCTGATGGCCCGGCGTGCGGCGGGAGACCTTGGCGTGGACACCGGGCGCTCCTGGATGATCGGTGACACGGCCAGGGATGTGTTCATGGGTGATCAAAGCGGGCTGCACACGGTACTGGTGGAGACGGGTAAGGATGTCGAAGGCAACCTCCCCGTGGGGACGGTCCGGGTCCGGGACCTTGCGGCCGCCGTGATGCACATCCTGAAGGAGGAAGGAAAGTGAGAGTCATCCTTATACTCATGTCATTGATCCTGCTACTGGGAGCGTCGTCGCTGCTCCCGGCGGAAGGGGTGACGGCCTTCGGGCCGGGTGAGCGGCTCGAATACGTCCTGAAATGGGCCGGTATTCCTGCCGGGGATTCGGTCATGGAGATCGTGGAAGGGGATGTGGTGGATGGAGCCGTCCTGTACCGGGTCATCTCGACCGCCGAATCGAGGAGCCTGGTGGATGTGGTCTACAAGGTCCGGAACCGTTACGAGACCCATATCCACCCCGCCGATGGCCTGACGCGCAAATACGATTTCAACATGCGGGAAGGTGGAAAGAGGAGGAAACGGACTCTCATTTTCGACCAGAACGCCCTGACGGTGACACGGATCATCACAAACAAGGACGAAGTCCAGAGCCAGGTTTACGAGATCCCCGTGGGGACTCAGGACAACCTTTCCTCTCTTTACGCGCTGCGCAACATGGATCTGGTGGTGGGGGAACCTGTGAACCTCAGGGTTTTCGAGGGAAAGAAAAACTGGGAACTCGAGGTGGATATCCTGGCCGAGGAAGAGGTCAAGGTCAGGGCCGGCACCTTCCGCACATGGAAGATCCACCCGAAACTCAAGTACGAGGGGCTGTTCCGGAGAACGGGAGACCTCATCATCTGGGTGACACGGGATCAATACCGGATCCCGATCCTCATGAAAAGCAAGGTCCGCGTCGGCAGTATCGACGCGGAGCTAAAAAGCTACGTACTGGCTGATGGGGTATCCGTCTCCCCGGCCCAGGTGCTCTCCGAGCAGGAATAGCCCATGGGCCTGAGGACCGTCCTGTACAATCTGCTCCTGTTCGCCTTTCTCATCCTGGGCCTGCCCTGGATCGTTTACCAGTTCCTTTTTGTTGGAAAACGCCGGCGCGGATTCGCCCAGCGCATGGGCCGGGCGCCTGAACCGGATGGGCCGGTGATCTGGTGCCACGCCGTCTCCGTAGGGGAGGTGCTCGCCATCGAGCCCATGCTCTCCCTCCTCCAGGAGGACGAACGGACTGCGGGGCGGATCGTCCTTTCCACCGTCACGCCCACCGGCCAGGAGACGGCGAAGCGGGAGTGCGGGTTTGTTCAGCGGATCTTCTTCTTTCCACTCGATCTTCCCTTTGCTGTAAGCAGGGCACTGGACAAGGTCAGGCCGGAGATCTTCGTCACTGCCGAGACCGAGATCTGGCCTAATTTCTTCAGTGCCTGTTCCCGGAGAGATGTCCCGGTGGTCCTGGTCAACGGGCGCATCTCGGATACCTCTTTTCCCCGGTACCTGAAATTCCGATGGTTTTTCAGGCCCTTTCTGCGGGGTGTATCCCTGTTCCTCATGCAGAGTGAGGAGGACGCCCGCAGGGTCCTGGAACTGGGCGCAAGGCCGGAAACGGTGGCTGTCACCGGGAACACGAAGTACGACCGGGTGCCTCAGCCAGTACCCCTCCCGGAAGAGGTGACTCGATGGGCCTCATCCGGGTTCCTCTTTGTTGCGGGCAGCACCCACGAGGGCGAGGAAGAGGCGATCCTGGAAGCTGTCAGATCCCTGAAGGGCCGCCGGATCCGGACAGCCATCGTTCCGCGCCACCCTGAAAGGTTCGACACGGTCGCTTCTCTTCTGGACCGGAAAAGAGTTTCGTGGGAGCGCTTCTCCGGGACAGGGGACGGCGGCACACCCGATGCAGACTTCCTCCTCGTGGACGCAATGGGGGTTCTCGACGGATTTTACGCCCTGGCGGACGCCGCCTTTGTCGGCGGCAGCCTGGTCCCGGTCGGCGGGCACAACCTGCTGGAACCGGCCATGCACGGAGTCCCGGTGCTCACCGGTCCGCATCTCCACAATTTCCGCGAGATCGCGCAGACCCTCGTGGATTCGGGCGGATGCCGTGTCGTGGATGACCAGACAGCCCTCGGCCTGGAGCTGGAGAACCTGTTATCGGACGGGGTGTACAGGGAAAAGATGGGAAAACAGGCGCGGATCGGATCTGAAAGTACGAAAGGAGCTTCCCGCAGGAACCTTGACGCGATCCTTGCCATCCTCCTTCCCGGCACTCAGTCTGCGGACCCCGGGGAATACCCGCTGCGGGAAGGTCCCTCCGAAAGGGTAAGTAAATAGTCCTCACTTATCCGTTCCGTTGTGTACCTGGAGGCTGCCGTTTCAAGAACATCGGATGGAATGGGATTGTCGAGGGTATTTCCAATGGCCCTTGAAAGGGCCATTGGATCTTCCACAGGAACGAGGAACCCATACCGCCCGTTCTCGAGGATCTCTCTCGGTCCGCTGGGACAGTCGGTGGACACGACCGGCACGCCCAGGGCGAGGGCCTCCACCAGGACCATGCCGAACCCTTCCCACCTGGATGAAAGGACGAAAAGGGATGACCCGGCGAGATAGGGGAACGGGTTTTTCTGAAATCCAGGGAACTCAACATCCCCGGCGACTCCCAGCTTCTCTGCCAACTCCTTCAAACTTTCAAGGTCACCACCATCTCCCAGGATCATGAGTCGACCTTGGCGACCTTTCCTGACCATGGCGAAAGCCTGGATCAGGGTATGGAAATCCTTCTGTTTTGTCAGCCTTCCCATCCCGAGGATAACGGGCACCCCGGTCTCCTTGAACCATGGGTGGTCCGCCGGAAGGGCGGCCTTTGAAAACAGTTCTTCCGTTACGACAGGGTTGTGGATGGTGATGACCTTTTGTGGAGGAAGCCCGGTGATCTTCATGATGTCGTCAGCCACGCCCTGGGAAACCCCGATGACCAGGTCTGTCCATTTGTAGAACAGGCGCATTCCCGAAATGTAGCCTGTTCTTTTCAGCCAGCTGCTGTGCTTCAGGCTGGCAGAAACGTTGGTATGGATATTGCCGGCCAACATGCCTTTGTACTCCGAGATGAAACGGGCGAGGACGGCCGTGAGGATACCCCGGTGTTTTACAGCCAGGAGGGCATCGGGGGGGGTTGTCCTGAGGTACTTTGCGAGGCGAAAAATCGCTGAATAGGTGTGGCGGGTTCTCAGGTCGACGATGTTCACCCCCCGGGGTATCGATCCAAGGTGTGCGCCGGCGGCCCGTGAAAGCACCAGGTCGACCCGGACACCTTTTGCGACAAATTCGCGGGACAAAAGGTTCATGACATGCTCGACGCCGCCCTGTCCCGAGTACGAGACAAAAATGGCGATGTGCTTCCTGGAGTGAGAAATCATCGGGTTTTCCCCATGTCGAGAGGGGTAGGATCGATGCTTCCAGTGATCTTCCAGGGGGCGGGAGCGAGCCGGTTCTCGATGAGAAGCGATCTCCCCACCTGCACAAAGGAGAGCAGATCTTGAGTCCTGGAAAGGAGGTCGGTTGTCACTCTCTCGCCGGTATCCATGTTCCTGATGCCAAGGGGCCTGCCGTCGGGATCGACCTCCAGGATCTCACGGCCCGTGATCCAGCCGTATCCCTGGGCAAAGTTCAGGAAGGCGAACCTGTCCTTCTCATGGTCCAGGAGAGATATGCCCATGGCGTGATGATACCCCCCAAGGCCAAGGAGGTCCACCAGGGTGGGGATAATGTCCAGCTGGCTGGCGACCCTTTCATCCCGGCCGGGTTCGATAATGCCGGGAGCGTACAGAAGAAGGGGGATGTGGTACCTGTCCTCCATGGTGGCGGTGTTCCTGGCCGAGTAGTCCGCCGTTATGAGGAATATTGTCCTGCCGAACCTGTCCTCCCCGCGCATGCGCTCGATGAAGCGTCCCAGGTAATGGTCGGTGTAGCGGATCGAGTCCCTGAAATCGCCTTCGGCGTCCCCTGGCGGCGCCTTTTTGAAAGTGTCGTCCGGAAGGGTGAAGGGGGAGTGGTTGGTGAGGGATATCCACAAGGTGAAAAACGGTTCCGGCTCACTTCGGGCAATATCGTAAAGCCTGTCCAGGAGAACATGGTCCCAGCCGCCCCACGGACCGCTGGTATCTTCGGGAGTGAGTCCCAGTTCGCTCCTGCCGAGATGCTTGTCGAAACCCGCGAGGGTCGGAAGACTTGCGTGCCTGAAGTTGCTGCTGCTCTCGCCGTGCATGTAGACACTCGTATAACCGGCCTCAGCCAGGATGTGCCCGATGCCCCTGTAGCTGTTCTGCTCCAGGGAGCCCGAAAGGAACGATCCCGCCGTGGGCCCCCCGGAACGGTTGAATCCCGGGATCCCGAGGTTGATCGCTCCCAACCCTTCGATGGTCCGGTTGCCCACCGCGTAAAAGTTCTCGAAAAGAAGCCCGTCGGCTGCCAGCCTGTCAAATTCAGGGGTGGTGCCCTGATCGTTTCCGTAGGCGCCCAAGTAGCGGGGCGACCAGCTTTCCATGGTCAGGAAAACGACGTTGTACCGCTCCCGGGCGGGTCCGTCCGCAACGGCCGTTTTCCTGAAAAGGGGTGTTTCATCGCCGTACCAGACTGTCCGTGACGTTCCCAGTAACCGCCTCACGTTTTCCACAGCCTTATCCCCGGGGAGGAAAACCGGGACCTCACTTCCTCCTTCGAGAACGCTCTGCCAGACGGTGAAAAGGGGGTTGAGGGCAAGGTGGCCCAGTTCTGTCCTGCCCTGCGTGAAGGCGTTGCTCATCCTGAGGGGCCTGCCTTTAATGGTGCCGCGCAGGCCAAGCAGCAGGAATACCAGGAACAGGGCCATCCACACCGTTTCCCGGGCCGGTGAATTGTCGGCAGAGGCTTTGCCGCCAGGTCCCCTTCCGAGGACCTTTTTCCAGCCAAAGACCAGAAGTGCGGACAAGGCTGCTAAAAACAGGATCGTCCAGCCGTATTTCGAGGCCATTCCGGCGGTGGAAACGATGTCGTAACGGTCGCTGTGGACCGTGAAGATCTCGTAGGACAGGTGCCTTCCGGCGTCGGCGTAGTAGTGGACGTCAAAGAGAATCAGGCCCACTGCCGGCAGGAAGAGCGCGAGGGGGATCCAGAGGATGTGCTTTACCCATGGAAACCGGTATTTCCACATGCCTGGTATGTGCAGGAACAGAAAGAAAAGGCCGAAAAGGATGAGGAGCATGTGAAGGTCGAAGCGGAGACCGTTGAGAAAGGACAGGGAGAGTTTTGCTGCGCCGATCCCTGAAAAGGCTTCCCGGTTCACCAGCAGGAAGATAAGTCGCAGGAATGTCATGACGAAAAGGAGGAGAAAGATCCCGCGGAAAAAGAGCCGGGTCTGGATCGGCGGGTCGAACAGCGCGCCGGCGGCCAGCTTCCCCGCTTTCCTCCAGGGCCCCTGTTTTCGGGGGTCTTGAAGTCGTGACGGCTCACTCATCGCAGCTGTCCAGTGAAAAGAAATTCTCGTCGGAGAGGATGATCTTCACGTTTGTTATGGGCATGTATTCCCTGATCTCATCGAGGTCGTTGATGGTGAAGAGGTGGACCGGAACGTGGCCGAGGGAGTTCTGAACATAGGGAGAAAAATTCACGTAATTCATGGAGAAGGCCGAAAAACCTCCCCTCAGGAACCGGATTTTGTAAAGGAGCATTTTCAACCGGCTGTCGAGCCAGCCGTCGTTCCTCCCCGGAGTGATCCATAAGCTTGTGAAGATCTTCCGGTCCGCGAAGATCGCCAGTTTTCTGGCGATCTTCGACTCGACAATGATCCTGTCACTGAGTCTGTACTTTTCAAGGAGGTCCAGCATCCTGTCGGCAGCCTTTACCGTATCGTTTCCGCTCAATTCCCTCAAGTTCTTGATATCCAGCCAGAAATAGCCTTTGTCCCCCAGCTTTCCGAGAACTTCTTCCAGGGTGAGCAGTTTCCCGCTTTTCAGAGCGTATGGAAAGTTATGGGATACGATGAACGAGTCGTCCAGGGCGGTATCGTAGCGGATGTCGAACTCGACCCCCGCAGCCCCGATTTCAAAGGCGTGCTGAAAACTCTCCAGCGAGTTCTTTTCGTGGGAGCTGGTGTACCCCTTGTGACCCCAGACTTTCAAACAGCTGTCGTAAAAAGGGGCAACTTCGATCCTTGAAAAGGACAGTTCCACGAAAAGAACTGTTGAAAGAAGGAGAAGCAGGGCGCAACCGGTGAATAGCAGGGACTTTTTCATGGTAGTTGTCCAGGCCTTCCCTGGGATCATCATGGCCCGCAGGCAGCCTGGATCCCCATGATTTTCTGGCCGAATCTGACCGGGTTTAACGGCCTGAAGATCAGGTAGGTCGGTCCCCCTGTCGGGTGATCAGATAGGCCCCCTTCTCGGTTTCGACATATTTGGCCTCCAGATCGTCGAACATTTCCAGCCACATGGTCACGATCCGTTTTTCATCTCCCCGTTTCCCGTCGTCGAGGAAAATGACGGCTTCCGGAGACAACCTGTCGTAAAGCAGCGGGAGCGCGGGGTATCGGGAAAGGGGCTGAATAGTGGTGGGGGGGCCGTCTATGACGAGAAGGTCGATAGGGGGGATCTCATCCAGGACCGACAGGTCGTACCATCGAAAGGAACCGGAGTCGGTGGCAACCTCCTTCAGCGGGCTGTGATAAATACTGGCCAGTTCCAAAATCCCGTGGTTGGCCAACTCCACCTGGGTCTCGGTCCTGAATTTCAGGTCGTGTTCGAGGGAAAGAATCCTGCCTCCTGTTTTTTTTAGTGTCAGACCGGCGACCACGGTTGAGACCCCACTGCCGAGTTCGAAGACGATCCGGGGATGGGCGATCAGGATCTGTTTCATCAGGAGTTGACAGAAATCGGGGTTTCCTGCCCACCTGGCCATGGAGGGGAGCGGTAGCTTCGGGTCGAGCATCGTGTATATCGCCTGGATAGACTGCATCTGGTAAATGCCTGACTGGTAAAGGTTGTGAGTAATGAGGCTGACCTGACGGATCACTTCCAAAAGAAGAAAAAGAAATGCGGCAACGGTGACGGGGATGAGGATCACCCAGCTCAGGGAACCAACGATGTACCACAGGAGACCTCCCGCAACCCCCAGGACAATGGAGACAGGAATGATGTACTTCCTGAACGATTTATAATAATCGCTGGAAAGGGGTCTGAAAAAACCTTTGCTTCTCTTGGCTGGTGTCATTTTTTCCACCCTCAACCATCACAGGATGATCTTCCATCAGGTTACCCGTGCTATCGGCCCTTAGCTGAAGTACGGGCGTGTTCGTATAGCTCCAGATCCGGCGCGCAGATGGACTCCACGGTCTTGCGGATAAGTTCTGATCCCTTGATCCTGTTCTGATAGGTCACGTCTACCGGGGAGCGCCTTCGATGCGGGAATCGCAACCTGACGCCGAGGCGCGCCATGACCTGGGAACGCAGCAGGTCAAGATCTTCCAGGAAACCGACGATGTCTATGAACCCGAGCATCTCGATGGCATCTGCCAGGGCCGCTGGTGAGGAGTAATCACCAGCTTCCCGCAGGCCTCCAACGTAACGGACATAGGTGGTTCCCATGCTTTGCGCCCGTTCTGACTGGAGGAAATCATCGATGTCCTCTTCGATCCGGGCGTGGGAACCGGTTTTGTGACGATCGTAAAAGTAGGCTGAGAACCAGCGATCCAGAGGGTTGCGGAGACAGGTTATAAGGACATAGTCAAGTTTCTTCAACTCCACGAGACGCCTGTCGTTCCAGACGTGTCCGGTTAGGAACTTTTTTCCGGCAAAGGCCCAGTAGAGGATAAGGTTTATCCTCAGTTTCTGTACGTCCTCGTAAAGCCCTGGTTCACCGGACCTCGACTCGATGTCGGGGATCGCCGCCAGTGCCGAGGCCCTGGATTTGATATGAAATTGGGATAAACGGTAGTATTGCCTCAACGCGTTGGATACCGAAGTGCCCCCTGTTTTTGGTATGTGAATAAATATGGTTCCCAGGCCGCTGCGACTATGGGCCATGCTCTGGATTATGCTCATTCAGGGAACCCTTGTCATCCCGGTGCCACTGTGGTCGGTGGCTCCGGTCTCAGTTTTTCGTCCTGTCAAACTGCCGCCGAAGATGGTCCAACAGAAACTTAAAGACTCCCTGTGGTAGTGCCGACAACCACAAGGGAAGGTTTTGTACTTCTCTGGCCTGGCGTATCAGACCGATCCCGGCGTGCAGGGAGAACCTGATGTACCTCCATTGGTCACTGAAACGCTTGGCCCGGCCGTAGTATTCCCTATGAAGGGTGATCTCTTCAAGAAAATAAAGGCGAAAACCGCCAGGGTTGCTCATCCGGTACCTTCGGATATTGGCGGTGATACCGCCCTTCTCCCTTACGTTGACCTGAACGGGGATATTCACAAAGCGAAGCCTGTACTCATGGGCCATCCGCTTGAGAATGATATCGGGTCGAATGTGTTTCTCTCCCGGAATCCTCGGGTAGGGGTATCTCTTCATGACGGAGGTCAGGATCGCCTGCCTTTTTTCGCCCGTGTATTCGAGCATCTCCAGGTAGTTGGCAACCTTACCCTCATCAGGGTAGGGCCGGCCGGCGATGTCCCCGTTCTCACGGATACATAGAGCCCCGATACCGGCGATGGTCTTTCTGTCACTGGCCGGGATCGCCTCCCACTGTTCCCTTAGCCGGGCCAACCCGTCCGGCAGAAGGATGTCTCCTGCGTCCAGGGTCATGAACAGCAAACCCCGGGCGTGTTCAAGGGCGGTGTTGTGGGCCCCTGTCTTGCCCATGTTTTCCTGGTAAAGATAAACGATCTTGAAGGAGCCCTTTCCGCCCCAAAGTTCGACAGTCCCCCGGGTATCGTCCGTGGATCCATCATCGACAACGAGGGCTTCCAGATCCTTGCACGAGGAGTCCTCCACACTCTGGAGGGTCTCGCTCAGCGACACCGCCCGGTTATATGCGGGAATGAACAGCGTGAAATATGGCATGTCGGTGTTTTTCAGCTTCAGGATGCGGAGTCCATTTCCCGGTTCAAACCCTTATCCACGTTTCAGGAATGAGATCTTGTGTGTCCAGGTCTTCGGCCAAGAACCATCTCTTTGGAGTGTACACTATCTTCTGGGGACTCCTGTCCAGCCAGGCGCCCCACCAGCTGAAGGTGCTGTTTGCCGTGATGTGCTGACGGCACGAACTCATGAGAAACAGTTCCTCCGCGTCACAGCTTAACCCTTCCCTGGTCGTGAAAAATGTATTTTCAGGAAAGGACATGTTCGCCCGTACCCAGTCCGGTTCATCACTGAAAACAAAAAACCTTGACTTGTCGCTGACTTCCAGAGCTCTTCGGATGCACTCTTCGTAATATTCCTTACCGCAGGTCCCGTATCTGGCAAGGTTCTGAGGTTTGGCAACATAATCTCCCCGGCGGACATGGACACTCACAGAATCGCATCCGACGATCTCAGCATGCAGAAATCCCGCCCTGGCTGAAACCGATTTCAATTTGTATTTTTCAACGATGATATCAGCTACATCAGCGAAATATTTTTCGGAATGGAAGCGTCCTTTCAGGAAGACATTATCCTCAAGTTCCAACACCAGCGGATCAAAAGTGTATTGTCTTTCAGGGTAAAAAACCGGAGGCATGAAACTTACACCGAGCTTCTGCCGGAATGGCAGGAGCAGCCATGTCGAAATTTTTCCGCGTATTAGCTTCCGTATCTCTTCTTCGGTGGCAAACTTCTCGGAGACATGGAAAACATCCAGGTGGTATTTTCTATAGGAATTTCCTCGAAGGCGTCTGATATCCAGCTTCAGTTCGACGCCCCTGGCAAGACTCAGACGCTTGCCGGCGGCATACTGAAACATCTGGTTACCCAACCCCCCAGTCAGTCGTATGATCACCATCAGGTTATCTTTGCTTCAGGCGCCAAAAAAATATCCGAAAGTCTCGATATCTTTTTTGAAATGAACGGAAATGAGCTCTGCAAGGCTGTCATTGTAGTAACTGCGATATACAGCACGGTCCTTCGCCTTCCTCTTGTGGGGCAGGGGAGGAGGATCGATACCGATCCTGCGGCACGCTTCCTCGTAATCTCCCTGGAGGTTCTCATACTTCCCGATAAAGTCGACCAGGATGCGGCCGTCCAGGTCTTTCAGGTAGTCGGTCTGAAGCTCGATGGAGGTGTCGATGTGGTACTGGTAGGGCCGATCC
The DNA here is from genome assembly GCA_029210545.1 of bacterium. Lineage (NCBI taxonomy): Bacteria > bacterium. The sequence goes on along the minus strand of JARGFV010000004.1, from coordinate 16,745 downwards.
GTGTCCAGTTTCCACCGGATAAAAGTGTCAAAATCCGGGATTCCCTTCAAAAGATGTGGACGTTCCCGCTGCAGGTGATGCCACGAACTGACCTGCAGGTCCCAGGGGTTGCGCACGAAGGCGAACTTGAACAACTTGTCGAAAAGTTCCCTGGGCAGCATCTCCTTCGCGGCGATGATCTTCGCGTGGCGGGGAAGTTTGCTGGCGATGCGGTGACCCGTCATGTGGCTCAAGCGGCTGGCGATGAACTGAGGCAGGAAAAGAGGGTCGCGGTACCTCAACGGCGCCAGTGCGGCCCGCACGCTGGTGCCCCCGGTCTTGGCGATGTGGACGAACAGGAAGTTGTATTTGACTGAAAGCAGCATTACCTTTGTCCTGTGACGGAATAAAGTTACCGGAATCGTGGTGAAAATTTAATTCCCTAAATAGATGGAATGGGAGCCTATGTCAATGTGGCAAAGGAAATGCCGCTTTCAGCTGAAAAAGAAGTGCACATGTGATCCGGCGCACTGGTGCACCAGAACCAGGAACCTAGAACCTGGAACCTGGAACCTGGAACCTGGAACCTGTCCCCATCATTTCCTGATACACTGCCAGGTTCCCATTCACCATGGCCTCTACGGAGAACCTGTCCCGGACAAGTTTCCGCCCGCCGACGCCCAGACCGGCGGCCAGGTCACGGTCGGTCAGGAGCCTGACGACGGCCCGGGCGAGGCTCACAGGGTCGCCGGGCTCAACGAGAACGCCGTTCACCCCGTCCACCACGGCCTCCGGGATCCCGCCGGCCCTGGTTCCCACGATGGGGACGCCTGCCGCCGCTGCCTGGAGAAGGGAGACTCCAAGACCTTCCATGAGCGCAGGGTGGATGACCAGGTCCAGACACCCCAGATAGTCATCCAGGTCCTCCCTGAAGCCCACGAAGCGGACCTTGTCGACAACCCCTGACTCGCGACATAGTTCTTTCAGCTCAGCTTCCTCAGGCCCCTTGCCGAAAAAGAGGAAGGTGGCATCCGGTACGGTGTCCAGTATTTCCGGGATCGCCTTGATCAGGAACCGGTGTCCTTTTCGGTCAATGAGTTGGGCGATCACGCCGCATACAGGCCCATCGGAAGGAAGATCGAACTGCTCCTGAAAGGTGCTCTTGTCCCACGGACCTGTGTAGCGGTCAGGATCCACGGCACTGGGAACGCACGTGATCTTCCCCGGCGGCACCCCCTCCGAGGCCAGGACCTCCCTGATCCCCTCCGATATGGTGATAACCCGGTCGTAGAGCCGGTATTTCAAACCTACGGCAAGCCCGGACTCGGGGTTGTCCACCCGTCTTGTCAGCAGGCAGCGGGTTCCGGTGACGCGGGCAGCCACCCCCCCCAGGACGTCGGCCCCCCTGCGGCTGTGCAGGTGGACGATGTCGGGCCGTTCCCGCCTGAGGATGGAAACCATGCGGACCAGGAAAGCGAGGTCGAGGTCACCGCCGGCAGGCACGGCATAAAGGGTGTCGACGCTGTCTGATGCTGCACCGGCGATAGCGCTTCCCTTAGGGCAGACGAGAACATTATGGACATCCGGATGGCCCGAAAGGCCCCTCAGGAGATAGGAAACCTGGAGGGCGCCCCCGTAAAGGTTCATGCCGGTTTCCACGTGCAAAATCCGCATCGGCTTTCTCATGGTGCCGTCAGAAGACGCCGGGCGGTCCGGATGACCTCTTCCGCAGATATGGCCTTCATGCAGGTGAAGTCGCCATCGCATGTGGGACTCCGTCGGCATGGAGAGCAGTCAAGTTTGTGATACAGGACTTCGCCTGAGGTGCCCGTTGTGTCCAGGTAGGGCCGCGTCGCGCCGAAAAGGGCGATGGTCGGGACCTCCAGGGCGATCCCCATGTGGGTCAGACCGGTGTCCACCCCGATGAGCAGCGATGAGCGGGCGATCACAGCCCCGGCCTGCTGCAGGGAGGTTTTCCCCGCCAGGTTGATAATTCCAGACGCATTTTCTGCCATACGGTCAGCGGCTTCCACATCTCCCCAGCCCCCAAGGATCACGGTTTTTAGGCCAAGTTCACAAAAAAGGTGGTGCGCTACCTTAGGCCACCTTTTTTGTATCCAGTGTTTCTGGGGCCTGGTTGTGAAGGGAGCAAAAACGATGTATTCGGAACCGATGGATCTCTTGAACTGACGTGCATACTTTTCAGCGTCATCGGAAAGGGCCATTTCCATTTCGAACGGTTCCGTTTCAAGGCCCAGGGCTTCAGCCAGCAGGAGATACTGGGAGCTGAGTCCGTCCGAGGCCCCTTCACGGGAAATGACTTCAGTCATGAGAAATCGGCTCCCTTCCCTGGAACCGATACCCACACGCTCCCGAGCACCGGAAAGCCACACCCATATTCCGCTCTTTAAAAGGCCCTGGGCATCAACTGCAAGATCGAAACGGCGCTTTCTCAGGTCCGCCACAAATGAACGGATCTCCTTCAAAAGAGTGAGGTACCGCCTGTCCCTTAAAAGTTTTCTCCACCTGGCCCTGGGCCAGACAATGATCTCGTCAAGACCCGGGTTGGCTTCGAGAACAGCTTTCGATGTTTCCTCGACGAGCCAGGTGAGCCTGGCCTGGGGCCAGGTCCTTTTGAAGGCCCCGATGAGCGGCGAGGCCATGACCAGGTCGCCGATGGCAGAAAGCCGTACGATCAGAACTTTATCCATAAAGTGGTTAAACGCTCCCAATTCTTGCTAATAGTGAGCTTCAGAATTCACACAAATAACAGTACAAGATGATCAGCTGCCGTTCATCGATCCCTCGATCAATTCCAGCATCCTTGTAGCATGAGAATCCCAGCTGAAACGATTGACTGCCCGCATCCTGGCATACTGGCGCATCCCGTCGAATTCGGCGGGATTTGAGAAGATCTCGTCCAGGATAGCCGCGAGCTGTTCATCGTCGCCGGGTTGTATAAGAAAGCCCGTCTTACCCTGTTCGATAGCGTCAGGGATGCCCCCCGTGTCCGAACCGATGACAATCGTACCCATAGCACCGGCTTCGATGAAGGTGATGCCGAAGCCTTCAACGTCAAAGGCCCTTTCATCTATCTCGCTGGGCATGCAATACACATCACATGCGGCATAGAGTTCCGGTTTATCCTTTTCAGGGACGAATCCCAAAAGGGATACACTTTCATTGAGACCATACTCGCTGATCAACTGTTCAATATCTGCTCGATATCCTCCTGACCCGGCAATGGCAAGAAGCACTTCAGGGTGTTTGCTCCTTATTTTCGAAACCGCTTTTATTACCGTCAGATGCCCCTTTCGTTTGACAAGGCGGCTTAACATCAGGATAACTTTGCGGTCTTGCCATCCCAGCTTTTCCCGGTGAAAGGTTTGATCGGGACCCTGAAAGTTTTCGACAGGGATCCCGGGGGGAAGAATCCAGAGGTTGGGAAATTCGCCCAACCTCTCGACGAGGGTCTTTGTGTACCGGGTGTTGGCGATGACACAGGTGCAGGCGAGAATGTTTTTCCTTAAGGTATCAGGTCTTTGGGCCAGCAGTCGGAGTGTTTCGTTGCCATGAAGGAAGCTGACACACTTCCAGCCAAGGAAGTACTTAAGCCAGCGGTACACCTTGACGTTGTTGATAACGAGTGAATAGAGGACGACTCGTTTTCCGTACCTCAGACGAAGCCGGATGAGCAGCCATAACAACCGGAGATCGGTGGTGTTTTTAGTGCGAAAAGGTCTTTTCAATTTAAAAAACTTGATAGTCGTTCCTTCATAAGCTGGGGAATTGAGATATTTTTCAAGACCGGCTACGACAACCGAAAGGTTTTTATCCTCCAGTTTGCGTCCTATCCAGTAAGCCGTGTTCTGGATACCACCCCCTTCGGGTGATGGGTCATCGTAGATGATGAGGTGAATGTAGCCGGCAGCTCCAGGGGTGCTCATCAGGTCCAGTCCTCAGCTCACTTCAGAAACGGCGACGAGTTGCCTCTGTATGGCCTCGTAAACCATCTTTGCACTGATGGAATCCATGCAGTTCGGTTTTATTTCGCAGGTATTCCTGTAACAGACCAGACAATCGAGGTCCGGAACGATCATCTCTCCACGTCCAAAAAGTTCTATCTCGGCAGAGCTCGTGGGGCCGAACAGAACAACTACACGGCAGCCCACAGACAGGGCTACATGCATGGCCAGTGAATCGCCCGAGAGAACAACCTGGCAATGACTTGCTATTGCGGCGAAATGACGCAGAGGATTGTCAGTGCCAGTATCAAAAACTGGTGGTTTCACAGTTGAAGCTATTTGTTTGTTCCTTTCTTTTTCCTCAGGGCCACCTAGTAAAAGGATCTGGACCTCCCTGCCCATATTGGCCTCGACAAGGTCGATCAGCTCTACAAATCCTTTTTCTGTCCATTGCTTTAGTTTCCATCGGCTGCCACCACCAGTGTGAATACCAAGGATAGGTCGGGAAAGATCGATTCCCTTATTCAACAGGTCTTCCCGTGCTGACCCATACTCTTCGTCACTGAGATCAAGCACATAATTCATCTCTTCCCTGGGAATACCCAAAATCTCACACATGACCTCCTGATAAGACTTTATGTTTGCCTTTTTCAGGTCGTCAAAAAGCCCCAGTCGGAGCCAATCCTCCGCTTCAGGATTCGAAGCTGTGACAAAGCCGTTTTCATGGAGCTGGTAACCGGTCTTTGTTTTTCCTCGAGCCATGGCTGCCAATCCCGAGGAAGTTTTACCAGCGTCCAGATTGATGACCCAATCAAAATTCCTTGTGGAAAGGTGAACCAGTGCATCGGTACCGAATGGGATGATCTCTGTCAGGTAGGGGTTGTTCTCAAGTATCGGTACAGCCTCCCGACGGGTGATCCAGGTTATGGTGGAACCAGGCTATAACTGCTCAATGACCGGGAGAATGCAGGTTGTCCTAAGTACGTCACCTATTGCATCGAGCTTGATAATGAGAAATTTTTTACGGATCTTCGCATAATGTTTGCAGTGGCACAGACAGCCCTCCACCTTGTGCCATTTGCATGGACGGTCCCCCAGAAAAAATTGGCAATCGTATGCGATCTCCCTATCCATTTAAGAACTCATTCGTCCTGGTTATCTCTCAGCCGTGAACTCATAAATCATCTCCCTGGCGCCCCAAAATCGCGATTGATCTGGTTTTCGCGATTTTGGGGATAAAAAACCTTGTTGGTATGGTAGGTTACGTTAACCGAACGAACTTTCCACAAATAACCAACAAGGTGATGAAATGATAACGAAAACGCTGCTTCCTTTCAAGCTTGAAACGACCCACGATACGATTACTCCTCATGCCGGTTTGGCCCTTTTTGGCGAGTTTGCACACGGCCTTGGACTACCCGAGCTTGTTGACAGCCATATGCCACTGCCGGGTAGCGGGGCCGGTTATCGTCCGTCCCAGTTTGTGATGCCGATGGTGGGTCACCTTGCCGAGAACGGATTGGTGGTGTTCGATGAGTTTCGGGAGGGCAATGACAGCCCCGGCGCGAGGAACCTGGATTTTATCGAGGCGTTTCGCCTGGTGGTGGTGCGGCGTCCGGTTCAGGGGGACCTGTTCCGTTTGTTCGAGCTGAAGGTCCTTCCCGAGGAGTGGCGTCATCATCAACTCCGGACGGCGCGTTGGCGATTGTACCAGGTGGCGGGCAAGGTTGCGCGTCACGCCGGCCAGATCTCTCTGAAAATCCGGCGGGCGTATTATGGATTTTTCCAGATGATCCGCCGGAGGATCCGCATCGTGTCCATGGCATAGCGGACGGTTCTGAAAACAGCGGGTTACGTGTTCCTGAGCCTGGCTGCCGCAGGCAGGGGGGAACCATACCCGAAATCCGCTGATTGGGCCCTTTTGGCCGGGGCTTCGGCGCTGGTCGACAGCACCTGACGGCAATTAGACCGGTTCATCGGACCCAAAGCGAAAAAACAGCCTCTCAGACGCTCCGACCGGAGGCCGGCCCAGACCAATCGCGGATTTCGGGTATGGGCTCTCGTTTGACCTTATGGCGGCAACTATGGTAGCAAACTCTGACAGGGGTACGATCCCTGAAACTGGCCGGCAGCAGGTTCGCCGGTTCTCTCCGGTTGGAGGTCAAAGGCATGCCAAGGGGGAAAGACAGAGGGTTCGAACCGACGCATACGATGCCCAGGCGGGAGCGAACCGTCGCGAAGGATCCGGAACAAAGAGCCCACCTCGTGCCTTTAACGGGCAGCAAGGCCGGAACCCATTACCCCGTTCTGGACGACAGGATGACGATCCTGGGCCGCGATCCCCAGTGCCAGATCCGCCTGGAGGACCCGGACGCGTCCCGAAGGCATGCCGCGATCCAGCCCTTCGGCCGGGAATTTTACATCATGGACATGGGAAGCACCAACGGCACCCTGATAAACGGCCATCTGGAGGAAAAACGGATCCTTCGCCATGGCGACAAGATCACCATCGGGAAGCAGGTGTTTCAGTTCCTTCTTACCGCTCCGGACGGCAGCCCCATTCTCATCTCTCCCACAGGCTGAATCCCAGTCGAAATATGAATAAAAAACTGGGTAAATACAACGTCCTGGAAGAGATAGGACGGGGCGGTATGGCCGTTGTGTACCGTGCCCGGCAGGAGTCTCTCGACCGCATCGTCGCCATAAAGGAACTGGATCTTTCCCGGGCCGGTCCCGACCCCAAAGCCCTTGAGCGCTTTCAACTGGAAGCCAGAGCGGCCGCCTCCCTCGATCACCCTTCCATCATTACGGTCCACGATTTCTGGGAAAGGTCCAACAAGGCCTATATCGCCATGGAGTTCGTGGACGGCCTCGAGCTCAAGGAAGCCCTGGCTGTTGCGGGCACCCTGGAGCCGATGACCGCGGTCCGGATCGGTATCGCCCTGTGCAAGGCGCTCAGCTACGCCCACGAACGGGGGATCGTGCACAGGGACGTCAAGCCGGGCAACGTCATGCTTTCGGCCCAGGGCAGCGTCAAGCTGGCCGATTTCGGCATCGTCCTCGTCTCCGGCTCGGCCGACCTGACCACGACCGGCCAGGTCATCGGCACCCCGTCGTTCATGTCGCCGGAACAGATCAAGGGCGAACCGGTAGGCCCGCCATCGGACATCTTCAGCCTCGGTGTCGTCCTTTACGAGACGCTGACCGGCGTCAAGCCGTTCACCGGGCCGTCTGACGTGGCTGTGACCCACGCCATCGTCAGGAGTCGTCCGGTCAGGATCCGGAAACGTAACCCGAGGGTTCCCCGCCGCCTGGTACGGGTGATCATGAAGTCGCTTCGGAAAAAGCCGACCAAGCGGTTCGCCACCATGGACGAGATGGCAGCGGCTCTGGAAAGGTCCCTGGCAAGGCGGGCGCCCTCCACTGCCCAGGCCGTTTCAGCCCTGGTGGCCTCCGTGAGGCTTCCTCAGGGTGGTCAAGAGGTGACGATGCCTTTGGCGGTGGAGTCCACGCCCGCCGCGAAAAAATCGCGGGTCTTCCTGCTCCTGCTGCCGGCGGCCGTTCTCATCCTCGCTCTCGTGCTGTGGCCCCGCGAGCCGCCTCCGGAACCGGGACTGCCCGGGGGGACCGCGCCGTCTCCGGCAGCGGTACAGACCGTTCCTGTCACCGTCATCGCCTATCCCTGGGCAGAAATTCTGCTGGATGGAAAATCGCAGGGCTATACACCCAGGGCCAGGCCGCTTGCGATCGCGCCGGGACGCCACACCATGGTCCTGAGAAACCCCCACCTGGGGAAGAAAACAGTGACGCTGGATCTGAAGGCGGGAGTTGAAGAAACGGTCACGGTGGATCTTGCGGAGGGTCAAAAGTGATCTTTGCCCGACGGACCCTGGTTGCGGCCTCCGCGATCATCACTGTGTGTCTGCTGGCGCCTGGAGGACTCCGGGCAGAGGATGTGCCAAGGACGGTCCAACAGGGCCAGTCCCTCTCCCTCATCTGCAAGGATGCCTACGGGGACGCAGGCCTCTATGAGATCGTGAGCCTTTATAACGGGATCGAGGATCCCACCAGGGTGGCTCCGGGGCACCTGCTCCGGCTGCCCTACGCCGGCGTGACCACCCTTGGGAAGGGACAGAGCCTCAGCGCCCTGGCCAGCAGAGTGTGGGGTGATCCAGGGTTTTACACCCTTCTCGTCTGGGCCAACGAAATAAAAGACCCCTCGCGGGTTCCTGCGGGCACCCGTTTGACGGTGCCGTTCCTGTTTCCCTACCGGCTCAAGCGGGGAGAAAGCGTTTCGGCGGTGGCGGAGCGTTTCTACGGGGATCCCAGGCAGTTCCATCCCATCCTCACAGCCAGCGCCATTGCTGATCCTGCCCGCGTCGCGGCCGGGTCCCGGCTCCTGGTCCCCTATGTCCTGTCCAGGCCGGCACCGGAACGAGCGGCTGAACCGTCCAGGCCCGCCACGCCTCTAAAGCCCGTCATTAAGAAGAGTCCACCGGCCCCGGCTCCGAAGGAAGACCCTCAAAGGCAAAGATCCCTGGCCCTCCTCGACCAGGCCGAGACCGCTTTCAGGTCAGGGCAATACGGGGATGCCTGGACGATGGGAAACGATGCCGCGAAGGGGTTGGATGCCAAGGAAAAGGCCAGGGCCCTGCGCCTTCTCGCCGCCGGACAGTACGCCTTCGGCAGAATGGACAATGCCCTTGCCGACCTGAAGGCGGCCCGCGAACTGGACCCGGATTTCAAACCCGATCCGGCCTATGTGAATCCGGAGATGATGGCCCTCTATGAGAGGGCCCGTGGAAAATAGAAAGTAGAAAGTGGAAACCTGCCAGCTGAGAGCTGGAAACAGGTCAAGCCTTTGGTGTTCACGTTCCCCCTCCCTGTTTAAGCCTTTCCCTGCGGCCCTCTGTGACTAGACCTGGGAGCGGTCGCCTTTGTGTACTATGTGTGAAGGCTTTTGATCTGGCTCTTAATGCTTTTGATCTTCTCCTGGCTCCCGGCTCCTGAATGCTGGCTCCTTGCCCTTTTCCAGCCGCTTCTTTACCTCTCTCAGCAGTTGCCCCAGGCTCTCCCTTTTGAGAGCGCTCACCGTCAGGGCACCGTACCTTTTGCGAAGGTTGGGCAGGACGCCGCTGTCCACGAGGTCGGACTTGTTGAGGACCAGCATTACCGGAATGGATGAAAGGCCGAGGGATTCCAGCGTCTCTTCCACCGTCGCGATCTGTTCACCCAGGTCGGGGACGGAGGCGTCGGCAAGGTGGAGGATGAGATCGGCGTCCCCGATCTCCTCGAAGGTGGCGGCAAAGGCGCGCTCCAGCTCCGGAGGCAGGTCGTGGATGAGGCCCACCGTGTCGGTGAGGACGCACAGGGGACCTTCTGAAGTGGTCAGGCGGCGGCTTACAGGGTCCAGGGTGGCGAAGAGCTTGTCCTCGGCCACCTCGTCGCTTCCGGTCAGGGTGTTTAACAAGGTGCTCTTCCCCACGTTGGTGTAGCCCACGATGGAAACGATGGGGACCGGGTCCTGGCCCCTTTGTTTGCGGCGGGTCTTCCTTTCCTTCGTCAGGCGGGACAGGTCCTTTTCCAGTTTGCCGATGCGCTGGCGGATGCGGCGCCGGTCCACCTCCAGCTTGGTCTCACCCGGCCCCCGGGTACCGATACCGCCGGCGAGCCTGGACAGGGCGGTTCCCTTGCCCACCAGCCGGGGAAGCAGGTAGCGCAGCTGGGCCAGCTCCACCTGGATCTTGCCGCCGCGGCTCCGGGCGTGCTGGGCGAAGATGTCCAGGATGAGCATGGTGCGGTCGATGACCTTGAGCTCGGTATCATCGGTGATGGCGCGCAGCTGGGAGGGCGACAGGTCCCGGTTGAACACGAGAGTGTCCACGGCCAGGTCCAGGGCGGCGATGCTGGCGTCTCCCAGTTTGCCCTGCCCGATGACGGTGCGCGGGTCCGGTTTCTTTCGCGTCTGGAGGAGGGTGGAGGCCACCACGAGACCGGCGGTACGTGCCAATTCGGCAAGCTCCGCCATGGACTCTTCAGCCTTTTCGGTCGAATCGCCGGTGATCCCTACCAGCATGACCCGCGACACCCCCTCGGTGACGATCCCGCGGATCTGCCGCCGCATCTGCTCTTCCGCGAGCTCGATGAGTTCCAGGGGGTCGTCGCGCATCTCGTGGGGGTTCGGGAAGGACCGGATGGTCCACCGCTGGTCTCCCGACGGCACGAGGTAGCCAAGGTGGGTCTGGCCCGGCAAGCCGTCGGGCTGGACCTCCACGGCGACGACGATGTCCAGGCGGACCATGCTCAGGTCGGTAAGGTCTTCCCGGGTGAGGCCGCCGGGTTCAAGATGGGTGTGGACGAGGCGAAGGCCCCGGAGGTTTCCGGGGGAAAAGCGATAGAGACGAAGGTCGGGGATGAAAACGCTGCTGCGGTCGCCGACGAGGATGTGGGTGACCTGGCCCCGCCGGTCCATGAGGAGCCCGAGCTGCCGGTTGGTCTCCCGGGACAGCTCCGCCAGCCGCCGGACCGTCTCGGGCGGTACGATCTCTCCTGCTCGTGGTTTGGACCTGCCCAGGCGCTCGATGCGCTTTACCTGGTTGCCCCGCAGGCCGGTGGTCTTGCCTTCGATCTTTGCTATGGCTTCCTCCCTGCGCCTTCCTCCTGGCGAGGATGGTAGCCCCTAACGTGTTTCCCCGCAAGGAGGAAGCAATCCCAAATTCAAGATTCAAAAAAGAGAAAACTGGCGAGTAGGCTATAACCTGGTTTTGCACACAAGTGCATTTAGGCTTATATTGCACGTTGTGAACCTTTTGAATCTTGAATTGACTCTCAAAAATCACTGCTACCTCAAACGCCTCGAAGAGCCGCACATCTACGACGCGGCCGCGGACGAGCTGTACCTCCTTGACGACGAATCGTTGGGGAGGATCCTTGCCCTGTCCGAAGGCGCTGACGATCCCGAAGCGGCCGGTCTCCTGGCCGAAGCCGGCCTTCTCCAGGAAATGCCCCGGAAGGTGTCCGTCCAGGTGCCCGGGCGATCAGCCGATCCGTCTCTGCGATATCTGGAGGTACAGGTCACCGGCCGGTGCGACAAGGCGTGCCGTCACTGCTACCTGGGACCTCCCCGTCCTGTCGACATGAGCGTTGGAACCTTCCGTTCGGTCCTGGACCAGTTCGCCGTTATGCAGGGGCTCAAGGTTATGGTTTCAGGGGGTGAGGCCGCCGTTCACCCTGAATTCGAAGCCCTGGCCGATCTGCTGCCTGAAGCGCCATTCAGGGCAGTGCTCATAACCCACGGAGAGTGGATAGGGCCTGTCGAGGCCTGCCGGCTTGGCGAGCGGTTCCACCAGGTCCAGGTCTCACTGGACGGGATGGGCGAGGGGCACGACGCCCTGCGGGGAGCGGGATCATTCGACAGGGCGGTGGCGGGGATCATGGCCCTGCGGGAGGCCGGGGTCCCGGTGGCGGTGGGGACCATGGTCCACGACGGCAACCTGGAGCAGTTCGAGGCCATGTCCCGGCTCCTGGAACGGTTCAATGTGGAAGAGTGGAGCATCGACGTGCCGTGCCCCGCGGGGCGCTGGCATGACCATCCGGCTGCAGGGGCGGCGTTAAGAACGGCCAGCGAAAAACTGCGTTTCGCTTACGGGGGAGGTTTCCATGGGGGATCAGCGGGCCTCGCCTGCGGTTCGGCCCTCATGACGGTGGCGCCCGACGGAACAGCGGCCAAGTGCGGGTTCTACTTCGACCATCCCGCAGGCAACGTTCTGGTGGACGGGTTGGCAGAGGTATGGTCGAAAGTGGAGCACATTCCCCTGGGCACCCTTGCCTGTGATTGTGAACTCAAGGATGTGTGCGCGGGGGGATGCCGGTACAGGGCCGAGGTGCTGGGGGGGTCGAAACTGGCCCCCGACGCGGTGCAGTGCTACTTTAGGGGAGTTAAATAAATTCCAGATTCCATATTCCAAATTTCAAAAAGGCCTAGTAAACTGGAAATATATATCTGGAATTAGTCTTTAAAGGAGGTGATCGTTATGAAGCTGATCAAGATCAGGAAGGAGAGCAAGGGGCTCTGCAAGTGCTGCAGCTCCTGCTGAAAAACGGGGGGGCCGGTATTTATCGGCCCCGTTTTTAACAATAATAATTTAAATGGGTCAGGAGCCTGCCGGAGAAACCCGCGCAGGTTTCTGACCCATTTAAATTATGCGAAGCCCTTCAGCGATCCCACGCTGGACAGCTTTTTCTCCACGTAATCCCCGATAGCGGCCTTGTCGGTCTCCTCGATATCGAGGAACTGGACACCCACGCCGGAAGCTCCGTCGGCCCTGACCCGTCCCGACCACCGCACCTGAACCATGGATCGGATAGTGGAGCTCCTTTGCGGCAGGGAGAAGACTATGTCGAGGACCTCCCCGGACTCCGGAGGCGGATCGATCTCAATGAACAGCCCCCCGACGGAGATTGTGTGGATCCAGGCGTCCAGCTCCCTTTCTCCGTGACGGACGTTGGAGGGTAGATGGGTCGGCACCCGCGGATTTGTCCTCCTGGCGATGACAATGACCCTTTCGATGGCCTCGAGAAGCTCATCCCTTTTGAGAGGCTTCGCCACGAAGGCGTTGCAGCCGGCTGCGTAACAGCGGTCCTTGAACTCCTCCCGGGTCGCTGAACTTACCATGATGACGGGGATGTTGCGGGTAGCCGGATGGGCCTTTATTTCCCTGCACACGGCATCACCTTCCATGCCGGGCATGATGAGGTCCAGGATCACCAGGTCAGGTCTCTTTTGCCTGAGGATTTCCAGCGCCTCGTCCCCGGACCTGGCGATACTGAAGGTAAAGGAATCCCTCTCGAGGTAGCTTCTCTCGAGATCCAGAAAAAGTTCGGTATCGTCTACCAGCAGGATGTGCATAACTTATAATCGCCCTTTTCCGGTTGCCGACCGCTTGAATTTAACTCGTTTTTATATGACATTAGTGTAGCATTTTCCAATAAATTAAATCCAGGAGCCTGCCGAGAACCTTGCCTGTATCCTGGATCAAAATAGTTTCCGAACACGAGGAGTGTGTCAACCATGTTCGTGATCTTTTTCAACAGCCGGCGCCCGATACGCCGCGGCGGGGCGCTGACATGAGCGGCACATGGCTGGACCTCCTGGGCCGGGGCGGAGTCCTCATGATCCCCATCGTCCTTTGCTCCATCGTGGGGCTTGCCCTCATTTTCGACCGGCTTTACAGTTACCGGAAGATGCGGCTGGAGGGGTTCACCGTTCCCGAAGGTGTAAAGAGCGCCCTTCGAAGGGGTGACCTTACCGGGGTCCGTGACATGGTCGATCATGAAGTGGCCGGCGGCCGCGTTCTTCTGGAGGCCCTCTCACGCCACCATGAGGGGGTGGGGGGGATCAGGGCGTCTTTCGCTCTCGCCGCCTCCGACCTTGTACGCCGCATGGAAACATCCCTGAGGGGTCTTGCCACGGTGGCCGCTCTGGCTCCTCTCCTCGGCCTGCTGGGTACGGTTATCGGAATGATACGGGCTTTCATGGTCATCGAGCGCCATGGTTCGGCGGTGAGCCCGGCTTTACTGGCAGGGGGGATATGGGAGGCGCTGCTCACCACCGCGGCCGGTCTCACGGTAGCCATCCCCTGCCTCCTGTTCCACAACCTGTTCCAGGGACGTATCGAACGGGTGGAAGGGGAACTGAACCGGATGGCAACGGAGCTTTCCGATGCGGTCCATGAATAACGTGCCGGGGTTCAGGACCCCCCGCCGGCCGGTCCTCGAGCTGGGGATGACACCCCTCATCGATATCGTTTTCCTGCTCCTCCTCTTTTTCATGCTGACCTCCCGCTTCGTGGTCCACGAGGGGATCCAGGTGGACCTCCCGGTCACCGACAAACCCCACGCCATCGCTGCCCGGCAAACCCATCGCCTCACCGTCCGATCCGATGGGACCATTATGCTGGCAGGTAAGTCCATGACCTTGCGGGAACTGGGCCTGTTCCTCGATCGCCAGGACGATGCGTTCCTTCAGACCCCCTTCGAGATCCTCTCCGACCGGCGGGCGTCGGTGCAGACGGTAGTTTCGCTCCTGGAACTTCTCAGGGACCGTGGCGCCGCCCGCGTCTCCCTGGGTACCGTGCGGGCAGACGGCATGGCTGCTCCCTGACTACGATTTTTGGTACATTAAGGGGCCGAACAAATTTTATAGACACTTGACACCGGTACCCTCCCTTGCTATTTCCTTTAAGCCGATTTGCTCTCACATCAGTCTGCTCTGCTGTCCTTCCGAAAGAAGCGCCCTTTCCAGACAAGATTGATGAATCCGCAAAGTGGCTCGATGAGACTTTTTGCGACCCTGTCAAAGTTCCACCGTAACTTTTTACGACCCTGTCAAGATTGACACATGGGTAAACCTTTGTTAACGATTTACTATTTGGCAATATCATTTGTGAGGGGACGAAATGTCCAGGGAAATACCATTCGTATTTTTTTGCGCTGTTCTGGCTGCCGCGGTATTCACCGCTCCCGCGCAGGCTGCCGACTGTGCCGCATGCCATGCCGAATGGTCCCAGAAGATCTCGGGGATGAAGGCCGTCCATTCTCCCTTCGAGGAGACTGACTGCGAGTCGTGCCATGACGATCACGGCGACGCCAACAATCTGGTCCTGGTCGAGGAAGGAAATGCCCTGTGTTTCCAGTGCCACGATGAACCGGCCGAGGGGATGAAGATCCACCCTGTTATCGAGGATGACGGGTGCCTGGGCTGCCACGACCCCCATGGTTCGAACAACCCTTCCCTTCTCACAGAGGCCCCGGCCGACCTGTGTGTCGGATGCCACGATGACCCTTCCGGACAGGCTGTGGTCCACGAGGCCGCCGCGGACGGAGGGTGCGTGGACTGCCACGATCCCCATTCCTCGAAGAACGGCTCTCTTCTGGTAAAATCCGGCCCGGAGCTTTGTTCAGAATGCCACGATGACCCGGCCCAGGCTGGAGCTCTGCACAGCATCATCGAGGACGAGGGATGCCTGATCTGCCATGATCCCCACGGATCAGCCAACAAGACGCTCCTGGTCCAGGATCCGGCAACCCTCTGTTTCGAATGCCACGACGACCCTGCGGAAAAGGGCGATCTGCACCCCATCATCGAGGATGAGGGCTGTTCCGGCTGCCACGACCCCCACAGTTCGAACAACCCTTCCCTTCTCACAGAGGCCCCGGCCGACCTGTGTGTCGGATGCCACGATGACCCTTCCGGACAGGCTGTGGTCCACGAGGCCGCCGCGGACGGAGGGTGCGTGGACTGCCACGATCCCCATTCCTCGAAGAACGGCTCTCTTCTGGTAAAATCCGGCCCGGAGCTTTGTTCAGAATGCCACGATGACCCGGCCCAGGCTGGAGCTCTGCACAGCAT
>JARGFV010000004.1:0-1351 GCA_029210545.1 bacterium | reverse complement strand
GGATCAGCCAACAAGACGCTCCTGGTCCAGGATCCGGCAACCCTCTGTTTCGAATGCCACGACGACCCTGCGGAAAAGGCTGTTGTCCACGAGGCCGCCGCGGACGGAGGGTGCGTGGATTGCCACAGTCCCCACGCCTCGAAGAACAAGGCGCTGCTCATCAAGCCCGATCCGGCCCTGTGTTCCGAGTGCCACGAGGTGGCCGACGAGGGGGCGCTTCACAGCATCATTAAGGAAGATGGCTGCCAGGCCTGCCACGACCCCCACTCGTCCGACAACGCCACCTTGCTGTCGGGCCCGGCCGAGGGGCTGTGCTCCGAATGCCACGACTCCATGGTCGAAGGGGCCTTCGTTCACGAGGCGGTCTCCGATGGGAGCTGTACCGATTGCCACACACCCCACGCCTCGGCCAACAGGCCCCTTCTCCTGAGTGACCAGCGCACCCTTTGCGGGGAGTGCCACGAGATCCTGGGTGAATTCGACAACAAACTGCACACTGCCCTTACGGAGGGCAGCTGCACCGACTGCCACGCTGCCCACTCCGGGCCCCAGCCGCAACTCCTGATCGCCGCGTACAACAAGGAGCGTTACCCGGATGGTTTCGACCCGGAGATGTACGCTCTGTGCTTTGCGTGCCACGATCCCTCCCTTGTTACCGGCAAGGGGGAGGACGGGGTCACCAACTTCCGGGACGGGGGCAGGAACCTTCACGACCTCCACGTCCAGGGAGAGCTCAAGGCCAACAAGTACGGCATCGTCAAGAGGGGCAAGGCGCGTTCGTGCGTTGCCTGCCACAGCCCCCACGGCTCCTCCCAGCCCTTTGACCTGCTCCGCGAGTACGAGTGCGAGACGCTCATGTGCTACACCATGACCTTTTATCCCTTCGACGACGGGGGCAAATGCATGGTGGGGTGCCACAAGCCCCAGTCGTATCACAGGGAAATGGGGATTTCGGGGGAGGCGACGGAGGGCCAGCTGGGAGAGCGCAGGGAGGGCGGGGTAGCGAATTAGGGTAAAGGGTCCTTCCGGGAAATGAGTACCCAGAGGAAACAATACAGCTGGGGGGTGGAAGATTCAGGCGTATGCCGTCAGAGCTTGAAAAGGCTGTTGCACCACAGAACTCACTAAGAGCACAGAGAAAATCTGGGAAGATGGGTTCCGGCCGACCGGCGTCAGAGCCCGGAAGAGCATGCAGCACGGAGGCACGGCTTGTCACGCCACAGCTAGCCCGCATTATTCATGATGCAAATGAGATGTCAGCTAACTGTGTGGCGATTAAAGATGATGACTTCGCAAAAAGTCATCAATGCGCCCCGCGCGGGGCGCCCAAATCAATGACTCACCGCGCCTG
>JARGFV010000003.1 GCA_029210545.1 bacterium | reverse complement strand
AAGGAAAGGGAAAACGACGCTTTTCCCTTTCCGTGGAGCGAAAAGTCCCGGATTGGACTTTTTGCGACCCTGTCAAAAGTTGATGGACTCGCAAAAAGTCCATCAACGCGAGAACCTGATTTTTCGATGTGAGGGGGCTCCAGGTCATGTTCCGGTCTGCGATCGCGATTCCCAGGTTGTTTCTTGCAGGGTTTTCCTGCCTGCTTCTGGTATTCTTTTCCTGGCCTGTGCCTTCGGGACTGGCTGAGGGAGTAGCAGAGGGAGTAGCAGAGGGGGTAGCCGCCGGCAGCTCCCAGGCGGTTTCCTCGTCCGGGCAGGCCAGGGTTGTCGCCGGCTTTACGATCAAAAGGGACGGTCCGAACGGTAATGACTACCTTGGTTCGGAGGGGTGCATCCCCTGTCATGAGGGGGAGTACAACGGCTGGAAAAAGACCTTTCACAGCACAGCCGTTCAGGATGCCAGGGCCAATCCCGCCGCCATCCTCGGCGACTTCACTCAGGAGGAACTTCCCTTCACCAGGGACGAGATCGAGTACACCATCGGTTCCCACTGGGACCAGCGCTACATGAAACTGATCGACGGAGAATATTACGTCCTTCCCCGCCTGTGGTCAGTCCAGTCAAAGGAGTGGCGGCCCTATTCGGTCTGGTCCTGGAAGAAGAAGCCCTATTCCCTTTACTGCGCGGGATGCCACACGACCTTCATCGACCCGTTGAACAGGACCATCGGTGACCAGGGTGTCGGGTGCGAAGCGTGCCATGGCCCGGGAGGAAAACACGTCGAGGCCGGCGGTACTCCGGAACTCATCGTCAACCCGTCAGACCTGACTATTGAAAGGTACAACATGATCTGCGCCTCCTGCCACGTCAGGGGGACGGACATTTCCGGGGAATATTATTATCCTGTGGGCTTTATACCGGGGGATGACCTGACAAAGTTTTACATTCCCCTCGAGATAAAAGCGGATGAGAGTGTCCGGGGCGCCATCAGCCGCTTGTACCGTGACTGGACCGACAAGAAGCTCAATTCGGCGAGGGCAAGGTGCGAGGTCTGCGGAATCGCGGGTACGGATGGCGCCAAGATCGATGAGGGGGAGAAGAACGATATGCTGGATTTCTGCTTCTCCTGCCACAATTTCAGGGCCAAGATGCAGCTGCACACGCACCATCCCACGAATGTGACCCACGTCTGCATCGACTGCCATGTCCCCAAGGCCAAGCCCCTCAAGGAGAGCATGGAAGGGGACATCCATTCCTACAGCTACTTCATGGTGCACAACGACAACTGTTACGACAAGGAGATCGAGAAAGCGTGTGTGGTCTGCCACGAGGATGAGGAGGGCGGGCTTTCATGGGCAAGGGATATCATGGGGGGATGGAAAAAAACCATTTTCGTGGACCACTAATATCCGCAGCACGTCAGCGGCTTGCTGTGGATATATATTTGGGGCAGTGTTTTGGCAGGTGCCTGAATTGAATCTGCTGGAAAATGCTTCAGAACCGGCCTGAAAAGGCTATCAGGTTGAGGAATTTATGATCCGGAATCGGCACCCGGTTTTGGATGGAGGCACTCCTCGGAGGTTAAAGAAATGAAGAAAAAGAAACTCGTGATGGCGACCATATTCATGCTCGTGGTGGCTCCCCACGCCACCTTCTGTTTCCCGGGCGTTTCAGAGGCCCAGAGCACCGCCATGAGGGTGCAGATCGGCCAGCAGGCTCCCGACTTTACCCTCAAGACCCTGGACGGCAGGGAGATCACGCTCTCGGACTATTTCGGCAAGAAGGTGGTCATGCTGGAGTTCTGGGCCACCTGGTGCAACATCTGTGTCGCCGAGATCCCCAATATCCTGAAGAACTATGACAAGTTCAAGGACCAGGGGTTCGAGATCCTGGCCATCACCCTGCAGTCCGGGGATGACACCGAGATCGCCAAGGTTGTGGAGGAGAACGGTGTCACCTATCCGATCCTCATCGACGAGAGGCTGAAGGTGGCAACAAAGATTTACGGCCTTTCCGGCCCTATCCCCCTAAAGGTAGTCATCGGTGTCGACGGTGTCGTCAGGTACAGCCATGTGGGCGACTTTCCGCCCGGTGAAGATGAGATCCCCTTTGTCATCGAGGACCTCATCCAGGCTGTTCCGAAGTAAGGAGATCTGTGTGTATCCAGGTATGCAGGTATCTATGTGCCTATGTAAGAACCTGATATCGCAGGCAGGTGGAAATCTGGGAACTTGGATACGTAGATACTTGATGGACTCGCAAAAAGTCCATCAACGCGCCCCGCGCGGGGCGCCCAAATCAATGACTTACACCGTAAGTCATTGATTTGTAAGGAAAGGGAAAACGACGCTTTTCCCTTTCCGTGGAGCAAAAAGTCCCGGATTGGACTTTTTGCGACTCTATCATACTTAGTCACTTGGATATTTAGTTGCATCATTGAACTTTACTCAAAGGGGCCGGCCTTGAAGCGTTCCATGAACCAGTCCATTTTTCTGCCGATCTGCATCCTGATCACCCTTTGCCTCATTCCCGCGCAGGTTCACGCGCAGGGGGCCGAGGGTTTCATCGGTTCGTGGGAGTGCCAGGAGTGCCACGAGGAAATTTACGCCCAATGGCTCCGTACCCCCCATGCAAGGATGCTCCGCAACGCCATGAAGGACCCGAAGGCTGTCGAGGCCACCGATTTCGGGCCGAGCATACCTTTCGAGAAAGGCGATATCTATTTCACCATCGGCAGCCACTGGATCCAGAAGTACATGACCCTTCTGGGGGGGCAGTTCTACGTTCTGCCGAAGTACTGGAATATCGCCGAGGAGAGGTGGGAGCCGTATTCCATCTGGAACTGGAACGAACAGCCTTATCCCCTGTACTGCAACGGATGTCACGCGGTCGGCTTCGACATGGAAACCAGGTCCTACCAGGAGGAATCCATCGGGTGTGAGGCCTGCCACGGCCCTGGAGAGGCGCACGCCGATTCGGACGGGGACCCGGAGAAGATCGTCAATCCGAGGAACCTTTCCAAAAACTTGCGAGACATGATCTGCGAGGCTTGCCACACAGACGGCAAGGACAAAAAGACCCAGATCTTCCCATTTCCTGTTGGCTACATCCCAGGTGAGAATCTAAACGATTATTATACCGAGTTCTTCATGCCCAAACCCAAGTCAAAGGGCTGGTACTGGGGGACCATGGATTACCATGAACGCCACAGGATGTTCATGTTCTGGGCCAACAAGTTCTACGCCACCGACCGGGCCTGCGAGGTGTGCGGGTTCGACCGTGGGATCACGGTGACCGAAGCGAGAACGATGACCCGAAGTGAGTACTGCGGCACGTGCCATCGCGGTATCTATAAAAATTATAACAATCACGCTTTCCACTCCGAAGGCCAGGCTACCTGCGACGATTGCCACATACCCACCGTTATCGAAGGCGGTCAGGAGTACAGCATCCACGACCACAGGTTCGATTTCAGCCGTCCGGCCCCCCCCTGCATCGAATGCCACGGGGAGAGCATGGAAGGGCAGGAAGCGCCTGCCGAGAAGAACCACGACTTCAATTTCAGCCCTGTAAAGGTCCAGGAGAACCTCACCATCGTGCAGGCCTGTGCCCGCTGTCACACCAGGAAGGACGATGTCTGGCTTAACGAGCAGGTCACCCGAATCCAGAACGAAGGGTTCGAGGCCAGGAAAACGGTCGTCATCGAGGAAGAAAAAGAGGAGCGTATCGTCCCGCTGATACGGTAGGGATAGCCTCGGGAGCCGGACTCAGGCAGGAAGGTGTAAGGGCAGGGTCTAGGTGTCTGGTATCTGGGGAAGAACCGTGATTTTCCCCACCTGAAACCTAAAACGTAAAACCCGCGGAGTGGCAGCTCTGCGCACCAGGAATTTGAAACTCCGGCACATTGCCGGAGTTATTTTGTTCGGAGGTCGGCGTTCATCGGTCCATCCCGATGCAGCGTACTGTTCTTTTGGCATTCCGGGCGTCCATTAGTGTATTTCGATACTCTCCCTCTCCCCGCCGTGGGAGAGGGTCGGGGTGAGGGGGAAAGAATTTCCAGAGGGGGGGGATTGTAGGAAGGGGTGATGTCCGGAATGACGGACCCCCTGTTCTCCTGCACCTTTCCCTGGATTCATCCAAATTTAAAGGGGCTGCAATTTGTGCAGCCCCTTTTAACCTACAACCTGAAATCCGATGGATCCCAGGGGTTTTGTCGGATTTCAGGTTCCTGACATGGATTGCCTGATGACCTCCTTGAGTTCGCTGGGCTCAAGGTGGCCGACAGTCGAAAAGATCACTTTGCCATCCATCCCGATGGCGTAGGTTGTGGGTGTTCCCGCCACTCCGTAGGGATCGGCGATCTTGTACTCCAGACCGTTCAGTTCGTCGTAAACGGTGATAAAATTCAGGTTCGAGTCGGCCATGAACTTGGTGATGGCCTTGCCCAGTTTATCCCCGTCCAGGTTGACCCCGATAAAGGCGACCTCGTCCCGCCCGAACTCGTCGGAAAGGTTCTGCAGGACCGGCATCTCCTCCCGGCATGGGCCGCAGAAGAAGGACCAGAAGAAAAGGACCACCGGTTTTTGTCCGATGAGCTGCTTGAGAGCGAACTCGCTTCCGTCCAGGCTGCTGCACGTGAAAAGGGGTGCGTCCGCGCCGACCTTGAGGATCCGGCTTTCAAGCAGGCCCTCCTTTTCCGCTGACATGGAAGGGGGAGCGGCGAGGAAAAGAGAAAGGCACATCACGGTAATGAGCAGGGGGTGGAGGTTTGTCTGTCTGATCGGGTTCATGAAATGAGTCCTTTCCAGGATCACTTTAAAAGGGATTCGATAAGGTGGTCGAACTCCTTCTCATCTCCGGGTTTGTAACCGATGTGGAACATCTTCACCTTGCCGTCCTTGCCGATGATGATGGTGGTCGGCAGCATCCCCACCTTGTAGGCTCCGGCGATCTCACGCTTCTGATCGATGATCACGGGGTAGGTGATCTTGAAGTTGAGGCCATCGATGAACTTGCCGACCCTGCGGGGGCTGAACGAGTCGAGGTCGACTCCGTAGACCATCAAACCCTGGTCCTTGTATTTTTCGTACAGATCCACGAGGGAGGGCATTTCCTGGACGCAGGACACGCAGTAGATCGACCAGAAGTCGAGCAGGATCACATCTTTACCCAGGTGAGGCTCGAGACCTCTCATCTCCCCGTTCATGTCCGCCATGGCAGGCCAGATAGGCGAGGGCTGGCCCTCGAGGGGGTTGGCGGCCATGGAAACTCTAGGGAGAGCAAGCGCGGTGAGGCTTACGGCACACAGGAACAAAAACAGGCAGAGCTTTGTAACCCGTGATAACCGTTTGGGGAACATGGAAGCGGACGTCATTAATAAAATCCTCCGTTGCTGACACGAGGATATGGAGAGGAGGGCCTGTATGCCCCCCCAAACCCATGAATACCTATCAGCGCAGGGCTTCATTTGTCAACCCGAAACCCTCGATGGCGATCCTGGTTTGTTACCAGGGGATTGTATTTAATTTCATTATTGTAACTCTCTGCTTTTGGATTGTCCACATTTTGACTATCCTGCCGATAACCTTTTTACACAGGTTTGATGAACTCGCAAAAAGTCCATCAAACATCTCGCGCCTGTCAGGGAAAAACCGGTTCGGGGGAGTCACGCTTATGGCGTGATCCAACACCCCGCAAAATGGCTCGAAGGGACTTTTTGCGAGGTTGCCGAATTTGGTAATGAATGGGGGTTTTCTTTTGTGTTATATAATGCGTTACTGTGACAAGTGAATTTTGATGGACTCGCAAAAAGTCCATCAACGCACCCCGCGCGGGGTGCCCGGATCGATGACCGGCAAATATGTCAGCGATCCGTGAGGAAAGGGAAAACGACGCTTTTCCCTTTCCGTGGAGCGAAAAGTCCCGGATTGGACTTTTTGCGACCCTGTCAATTTTGATAGATGAAGCCGCTTTTTAAAAGAGCGTTCAATATATCGGCAATCAGCTCCCTTCTCCTGGTTTTCATTCTGGTGCCCTTGGCGTCTGCCCAGACATCATTATCTCCTCCCAAGTGGATCGATATCACCGAAATCCGTGGTGGTGTAAGCCTGCGCTGGTTTCGGGTGCAAGGGGCTGTGAAGTACCAGGTACATCGGCGTGTTGGAGAGAAGGGAGATTTCCTGCATGTTGGTGACGCTGTGAACCCTGTACTCGATGATTTTAACTTATCTCCCGGGGAGGTCTATTTCTATACGATCACCGCGCGGGATATTAATGGGATAGCGAGTGAAAGATCGGAGATGCGGTACATAAGGTTGGCGCCTCCAGAACTTGGGGCGCTCCTGCCTCCGAGTTGGGCATCATACCAGATCCGCCCTGAAGGGATCGCCCTGGCCTGGCTTCATGAGAACCCTGAACATGTGTTGGCTTTCAACCTTTACAGAAGAAAAGAGGGTGATAGTTCCTTCACCCTGTTAAGCAGCACTCTGGATTCGACTTTTCTGGACAGGGATGTGTTCCTGGGCAACCGGTACGAATATGTCGTTTCCGCTCTGGATAGGAAACTGCAGGAATCTGACAACAGTGATGTCCTGAAGATCTTGAATGTGTCGTCAGCAGTTCTTGCACCAGCGGATTCCAGACTCTTGGCCATAAAAACTCTGGAGGAGGTAACCGCTCGGACAGAGCTTGTCACGCAGTTCAATCAAGATGGGTACGGATTTGTCAGTCCCGTGGACATCGAATACCTGCCCTCTGAGCAGAAACTTTTTGTGTCTGACAGTGGTACAGGACTGATAACGGTCATCGGTCCCAACGGGGATATCCTGGCCCGGCACGGCGGCCGGGGGGCACAGCCGTGGGAGTTCGAAAGACTTCTCGGGATCGCCGTGGATGAGCACGGTTACGTTTTTGCCGCGGATGCGTACCGGGGAGAGATAGTGGTCTTTTCTCCTCGCGGCAATTTTGACCGAAGAATACAGCTCAAAGAGATGGTCCTTGAATACTTCGGCCCGGGATTCCAGCTTCGATTCCCGTGGTTCAGGTTCGGCCTGGTGGATATTATCGCCGGCAGCGATGACAGGCTTTTTGTGGTGGATAATCCCAACGGGTGGGTCTACGTGCTCGACAATAAGGACGAACTGGTCAAGGTCATCGGTGAAAGGGGATCCGACCCGGGAAGGATGCACTATCCAACCTTTGCAAACCGTGATCCCGGCGGGCGGCTTGTCGTTTCGGACACCCTCAACTCCAGGTTACAGATGTTCGACCTGAATGGAGGATATCTCGGAGCCATCGGTGAGAGAGGCCTGGGTATCGGTCAGTTCCTGCGACCAAAAGGCATTGCCATCAGTAGGGATGGGCACATATATGTGGCAGACTCACAACAGAACGTTATCCAGGTCTTCGATGATGAAGGAGAATTCGTATTTCTCCTCACGAATGAGCGCGGGTTGCCCATCGATCTCGGTTCACCCAACGGGCTGGTATTTGTGGAACCGGACCTGCTGATTGTTTGTGAGAAACTGGCTCGAAGAGTCCAGATCAGAAAAATTCTTTTCGCAACGGCGGGTGGAGGGGACAGGATCGATGTTGTTCCCCTGAAAAAACCATAATGACTCCTTTAAAACTCAAAACATCGGTTCCCATAATGGGAACTGTCCTGATGCTCTTTTTTTTGCCGGGACCTGTTGGTGGAAATATTTTTAATTCCCCTCATGATCTGTATGAGCAAGGGTATCTTCAGCTTACAGAAGATTTGAAGCGTCAAAATCCGCAGTGCAAGGTCTGTCACCCTTTACAGACTGACGGCAGGCCCTTGATCTGGGACTCACTGCCGGAGTCGCTTCTGGAGTATGGAAAGACAGGCAACATCTGTGCTTCCTGTCATGACGGTGTCGCGATCGTCGATCAGAATGTTGATGCCGGTTTGACGGTATACCATCCTCAAAGCCACGGATACGATCCGGGAAACGGTCCGACTGATACGGAGTTGAGTAACACGGGGCTGGCTTATGTGAAGGGCGAGAAGATCGAGTGCTCACTTTGCCACGACCCCCACAACCCGGCCCGCAGGCCGTTCCTCCGGGTTCCTCTGGAAGGGTTATGCGTGCGGTGCCACAAGAATAAGGTACATCAAGGGTACGGTACCCAGAATGTCACAGGTACCCACCCGGTGGGTATAGAACCGTATGATCAAACAAAAGGAGCAAGCCCGATTATTGTCGATGCGGGCTTTATGGTCCCGTTTCCGGAGCCTTATCCGCTTTCCAGTGGAATGTTAGCCGAAGAGGGACATTGGACTTTGGGTGGGCACCTGACCTTTGGAACATACGGCAAGATAGAGTGCACCACCTGTCACGCGTTCCATGGCATCGAGAGCGTGGGACCCACGGAGAATCTGCTCTCCAAGGACCCTGTAAAGGAAGTGTCGAACGAATTCTGTGAAGGGTGCCACAAGGGAGAAAGGGGTGATAAAAAAAGTCAGCCCCCCTATCCCAACCCCGGTGGTACGGTTACGGAAAGGACCTACCATCCCGTGGATGACGACGAGGCGAACGGAACCGGTTGGATCGCCGCGATAGCCGATACTACTGAAAGGATCTATCTCGAATGGGGAAAAACAGATACTGATACCGATCTGCCCCTGATGATCTGTACGAGCTGCCATGTGGCCCACGGTGGAATGGAAAATTCACCCGCTCTCATCGATATCCCGGCACCGGTCAGGGATGGCGATGTCGATACATTTTGCGAGATATGCCACAGGGAACCGCCGGTAGGTCATCACGGTTATGAGAATGACGGTCTGTTAAGCCCGGAGATCGCCCAGCAGATAAGCTCCAACCAGGAAAGTTTGGGTAAAACCTACGGCGAGCCGCTGCCGGACAGGGTATACTGTTCTCATTGTCATCGGGCCCATAATGCGGGGTATGGTCGGGTGGAGGTGAATTTTATCCCTATTCTTGTGGACATGCTTGCGGATATTTGCGCCAATTGTCACCAACTGGGTGTCAGCCATTTTATGGGTGACCCCACGTTGCCATCAACATATGATAAACTGGATCCGCCGCTTTATCGTGGGGAATGGCCTGCGACGGGCATGGTGTCCGCATACGATGGTGAAGGCGACACACCGACTACGATCACGTGTCTGACCTGTCACTATCTGACGCCACTTCCGGGGACGGATCCTTCGGTGCCTCATAAGCTCCTTGCGCCGGCTGGCCCGGATTCTGAATGGAGCGATGAGACGCCTGAAGATTACCTCTGTATTGGTTGTCACGGCATGGACGCGGAGACTTTTGGAGAGGGCCACACCCACCCTCTCCTGGAAGCTGACTGGCTTTCATTTCCCAATATATATACAACTCACCTGTTGCCTGATGAATATCCGGCTACATATACGCAAAATGGGAACATGAATTGTCATTCGTGTCATGTGACTCACAACGCCATCACACGTGGTGGTGCATATATTTTTAAAGTGGGGGATGGCGATAACATCGATCCAAAAGCGATTCACCCGAAAATCGACTTTACGCGTCTTTGCCACTCCTGCCATCCGGCGTCAGCTTATTGATCGTTATGGTAACCGGCGACACGGATCGAAAAGATGCTGTTCTCGCAAAACTTGCCCAGAGAGGTGACAGGGATGCCTATGGCGAGCTAGTCACCCGTTTTCAAAACCGGATGTACAGCTTCTGCTACCAGTTCTTCCGAAACCCGGACATCGCCTCCGATCTTGCCCAGGAAACGTTCCTGCGGGCCTACCGTTACATCAAGAAGTATGATCCCGACAAAAAATTCTCCACCTGGCTTTACAGCATCGCTAAAAATATCTGTATCGACGAGCATCGTAAGATGGGTCGAGGCAAAACGGTTTCCATTGATGACCTTCCTCCGGAAAAGATCAGGTCTACTGAGGACAGCCTGCATTTGAAGAACCCGATGCAGATTTCGATGCAGATACAGGATCGGATGATGCTTGAAGAGGCCATCGGACGGCTTCCTGAAAAGTACCGGACCGTTATCATCCTGTGTTATTTTCAGGAGATGCCCTACCAGGAGATAGCCGACGTGCTTGGTCTCAACCTGAACCTGGTCAAGGTGCGGATCTTCAGGGCAAAGAAAAGACTCCTGGAGATCCTCAACGAAGAATCGGGTGCGGGCATCCCTGAAGGGAACGAGGACGATTAACTCTTTTCCTGCCAGGAGACCATTTGTGATGCGACCGGCGAGAAAGGGCTTTTCCCGGCTCCTGACTGCTCTCTTTCTTTCCATGGTGATTTCATGCGCCACAGTGGAAAAAAATCAGGATAATGTGCCGCTCGAACCAGACCGACAGGCCGAACTGGCCCTTTTATGGAGATTCCAGGCTGCCGGTCCGGTTGTTTCATCCCCTTTGGTAAGCGCTGGAATCCTTTATATCGGTGACAACACCGGTGCGGTCTATGCACTGGATTCAGCAAGCGGGGAGCAGAGGTGGAAGTTCAAGGCGTCTTATTTTGTGCAGTCAACTCCTGCGGTTTTCAAGGGAATGCTCCTCGTTTCAGCCTACGATTTTAGCTTTTACATGATCGATTTGTTAACCGGTGAAATGGTTCATCGGATCGTGACGGGTTCCTCGAATCAATCCTCTCCAATCATCGCTGATAATATTTTTATATTCGGTAGTGCCGATCATCACCTTTATGTTGTTGATATCGATAACCATGATAACATCTGGAAATACAGAGCAGATTCGGGAATTTTCACCACTCCTGTTATCGATGACAACCGGGTTGTTTTCTTCGGAACCGAGAAAGGCAGCTTCCTGGCTCTGGATATCGTTGAAAGGAAAGAACGTTGGACTGTCTCCAATGGTACAAGAATATTTTCCTCGCCGGCTCTCCAGGCTGGGATGGTGGTCTTCGGATGCGACGACGGCAACCTCTACTGCCTGGATCAAAATACAGGTGAAGAGATCTGGAGGTTCGGTACGGGGAGTCAGATCATTTCCAGTCCGCGGATTGCCGATGGGGTGGTCTATGTGGGTGGAACGGACGGCACCTTTTACGCTATCGACCTTTCGACCGGACAGTTGAAGTGGGAACATGTCGTCGGTACCGAAATATATTCTTCCCCTCGTGTTTCGGGAGGGGCGGTCTTTTTCGGGGCACAGGACGGGACTTTGTACATACTGGCGGAAAAGGATGGGAGACTTCTCACGAAATACCAGACCGGAGGGCCGGTTTCCTCTTCGCCTGCCGTGGAGAATGGCGTCGTCTATTACGGAAGCGACGACGGCTACGTCTACGCCCTTAAGGTGGAATAGAAGATATGCTGGCATCCAGGATAGGTGATGGATACAAGGAGGGCCACTGATCCGTGGCCCTTTTTATTTGCTTTTGATCTTCCCGCCCACGATCTGGCCCAGAACAGTGCTGGCCAGGAAAAGAGGGATGAAAAAGTAGGTAAACCCCCCCCATCTACGCATGATGAAGATGAACGGGATGACCAGGTGGATGGCCAGCCACCACTGGACGGTGAATTTACGGCACCGGGCGCGCCACATCCCGAAGGGCAGGGTGATGACGAAGGTCACAGCCAGGAGGGTGACCAGCATGAGGGGGTTCTGGGGGGGGAAATCCATGGCGAGGGTTTTAGCAGAGGGGCAGGGCGGGGTCAAGGATAGGTAATAACGACTCACAATAGCACGCCATCTACTTCGTACTCCCTCCTCGGGAACCTCGAAGTACCAACTTACGTACGTCTTCGGTTCCCTCGTCAGTCGAGCCTCGTATCTGCCATACTCTTGTGAGCCTTCCTTTAATTGAGGTGCGGATAGGTTAGGATAAAGATTGATGACTTCGCAAAAAGTCATCAACGCGCCCCGCGCGGGGCGCCCAAATCAATGACCGGCACCGCAAGTCATTGATTTGTAAGGAAAGGGAAAACGACGCTTTTCCCTTTCCGTGGAGCGAAAAGTCCCGGATTGGACTTTTTGCGACCCTATCAAGATTGATTGCCCTTGGCTTTGCATGCTCAGAGAGAAGACAGTTGCTTCTTCTCCGCGTCCGCGTATCTCCGTGTCACCGCGTCGAAGTTACTCGACATCCATCCAGAAGCGTCTGCGCCTTCTGCCAGGCGGGCAGGAACTCCAGCCGGCACATGACGATGTCGTTCAGTATCCTGACCGATTCGGATCGTTCGTAATCTTTAAGCAGGTAGGCTTTTTTGTACTTTTCCTGCAGCGGAGGATCCATTATCCCGATGATCTGAACCCGCTGGGCATGGTTTGCAAACGGTACAATGGGCCTCACTGCCCTCACCGCCTCGTTTATCTGCCCCCTCCCAAGCAGGGACCTGACCGTCGAAATGATCTTTTCGAACTGGTCGGCCTTGATCCCTCCCTGCGATGCGCTTAATGGATCTGCTTTTTCGTTGACGCCCGCAGCGGTGATCCGGGGGGATTGATCTCTTCCGGAAGGACCGCGATCCAGGGGGACGGACGGCGCTCTTGTAGCAGGGTTACTTTCTTTAAAGGGTGGGTCCTCTGTTTTAACGGTGTCTCTCGATACAGGCAGAACGGTTTCCGTCAGAGCCGCTCCGCCTGCCAATTCGTTTGAGCTTTCGTTTGTTTTTTGCCCGACCCGGCTGGTTTGAAAGGGCGCTTCCGGTGCCTCCAATGGTTCAACGTTCCATGAGTGGGAGACAAGGACATAACAAATGGTTGTCACCAGGATCAGGGCTCCTGATATGGCAAACCCTGATATGGTGGACATTGACCGGCGGACCCCCTTGCCGGATCCGGCCCTGTTAGCCAGGATATCACCAGGACCCATGAGACGCACGGAGTAGGGACCGAACCGATAATCTTTTCCGGGAACCATAGTGTTCAGCGCCTTTGAACCGCTCCCGTTACCGCCTTCCCGGTAATGGGGAACTGGTCCCAGAATGATCTCCCCAGCCTGGCGGGGGAAGGCAGGATGCGGCAGCACGATGGAGTTGTTCCGGGAACGGCCGAAGGTGATCTGTTTTCCTCGGGGCTGGAACGTGTGGACGACTTTTCCCCCTTCCCTCACGACGACCAGGTGCCCTCCGCCATTATGACCCCATGAATTTCCCGGCAGTTTCAAGCCGGTATTGGTCGCTTCATCGAAAACATCCCGGTTATTGTCAGAAACCATTGAGAATCCTCCAGCCTTCCTCCCACTCTTCAGGTATCCAGTCCCGGGTTCGGGCTGCCAGTTTCCCGGCAGTTTCCTCGTCCCCCATGATACGCGCAGACCTTATCTGAAAAGTGGTTTCCTGCAGTATTTCGATCATCCTGTTGTGCACCATATCAAGGACGCTGTTTTTCATCGAACTCAGCTCGGGCAGATGGTTCGGGATCGAAATTTTGTTCAGGATCCCATACAAACGGCCGAGATCCGGACCGTCGAGCACTTGCTCTTTCAGGAGATTGTTGGCGCCTTCCAGAGTTTGTCTGACGGCGGCCTGGTCCATGGGGCGCTCCACGGTCCGGATCGATTCGACCTCTTTCACACCCCATCCGTTGGTGTCCGGTAACTGTGAAAAACGGCGAAACTCTATTGTGTTTTCTCCCACCTGGATCATTTTGGCGGGAATCCGGACCACTCTTTTCATACCCCATCCTTCCGGCAGTTTAATTGAGTTCAGAGGGGGATTCTGATTAACCGAAAGAGATAGTGTGGAGCCGTCCCCTTCGCCGCCGGGCACAAAGGTAATGTCGTGAGGTTCGGCTGCCTCGGCCTCAAAAGAGTAAAGGATCCCATCCCGATGGTTGTGATCCTGGCGGCAAAAGCCATAGGCTTCCCTTGCAGGAAGGGGGATGGCAGACCAGTCCTGAGCACTGGATCCCCCACGCACCGCTTCGAGAACCAGGGCCAGGAGAATGGCCGCTAACAATGAAACCGCCGCCAGTAAAACGGGCAGCTTCAGCGACCGGCAGCGTATTTGAAGACCCGGCACATCCGTCGACCATCGGACTTTCCCTCTGTCGATGTTTTCTCCCCCATTCTTTCCCATACCCTTCCGTGGAGCATTAACAGCCAGGGTTTGAGAATTATCATGCAGGAACGGGTGGTTGACGATAAAATCGGACTCTTTTCCGGTACCGATGACCAGGGCTTTTCTGAAGGTCAAAAAGTACCTTTGTTTTTTATCCGTTTTAATAAGGATCAGGGAGGGGATCATCATCCTGCGCTCCAGAGGATCGAAACCTGCTCACCCGCTTCCAGTTCAACAGACAGGTTGTGGGCGTGGTGCGGGATTTCCAGAATGTGGCGGGTCCCCCGGGGCGACCGCGGGAACTTCATCGGCCGAATGGCCTGGGAAGAACCGAGCAACCGAAGGGAGGTGTCGAAAAAGTACAGGTCCAGAGGGAACAGCATCCCCAGGGTGTGGACCCTGGGAGTGTCAAGAAAGAGCATACCGGGACAGTTAATGAAACCTCTCAGAGCATATCCCGTTAAACGTCCGAAAAAGGTCGACCTCACGTCCAGCTCATCCAGGATCACCTGTCCCGTGTTACTGTTTACGAGAGCGTTCATGGTATCCTGCCTGCCAGAGACACGATCACGGGACTGAAGATCACCAGGAACGCCGCCGGGAAGATAAAGAAAAGAAGAGGTATCAGGATCTTGATTGAAGCGGTGTTAGCGAACTGTTCTCCCTCAAGGATCATGTGCTCTCTCATCCTGACAGATTGTTCACGGAGCATCGCACCCATGGGAGTGCCATGACGCAGGGCGCCGGATATAGCCTGGAATGGGACTTCTGCTTCAGGGCTGTTCATGAATTGGATGGTTTTTTCCAGGGCTCCTTGAAAAGTCTCCCCGACCTTCAGATGGCGGTCGAGCTCTGTCAGGCTCTGACAAAGGGGCGCTGATGGTTTGAACAGGCTTGGGGCAGACCGCAAGGCGGACAGAAGGGAGTGGCCCGATTCGACCTGAAGGACCAGGTAATCCAGGAGCATGGGAAGGTCCCGTCTGATGGCGGCTCTTCGGATGACAACCTTCCGGTGGGTGTGGGATATTAACAGTGCCCAACAGAATAAGATCGCCAGTGTGGAAAGGATCGCGACCCTCGGTGAGAAGGATGTGAAAATAGTGATCAGAAAGGCCATGCTGCTCATGGCGGATATTGTGATCGCTGAAGTTCTCCTGTCCTTTGTTTCCATATTTTTTACAGGTTCAGTGTCCCCGGAAAGGTACTCGGTAACCAGGACCATGATGCCTGTGGTAAACATCGCCACCAGAAGGCCGGTAACAACTGTAATTCCCATCACAGGATCTCCTGTTTTAAAACCCTCCTGATCAGAAGGGCGCCAATGGTCTGAAGAAGTAATGCTGCTGCCATGATATTTCTGCCAAGATCCGTGCGGATCACCGGGATCATGTTCTGTGGGCTGACGATATACAAAAGGATCATGAAGACCAGGGGAACAGCCACAATGACGCTCCCTTGCATCCTGCTTTGAGCTGTCCTGGCCAGGATCTTTTTTCTCAGATTGGATCGCTCTCTGCAAAGAGTAGCAAGAAGGGAGAGCGCTTCGACCATGTTGCTTCCAGAACGGTAGCAGGCTGCAATAGAGTTGAGCGCCAGAGACATACTGCCTGTGCTGATCTCATCGGCCTCTGATTTGAGAGCCTCTTCGAGAGACATGCCTGATCTGTGTTTGAGAAGGATCTTCTGCACGAATGTCATCAGCGGGTCAGGCGCCTTCCTGATACAGATGTCCATGGATTGCTGAAGGCTGTTACCTGCCGAGAGGCCAGAGGCGAGAGTGTCCAGGAAGGCGGGCAGCTGCTCTTCCATCTGCTGTGAACTCTTGCGGGATATCTTCTCCCTGTTGGATCTTTTCCCATACCATCCTGCCGCGAGGAAGGTGATGGTTGTCGCCGCTGCCCCTGTGAGAAACGTCGAAAAAATATCAAGTAAGTGCATTGGAGCGCACCTCCATTGAAGGGGAGTGGACCTTTTCCATGATATCGCTTCCCGAAAGGAATGAAGCCTGGATACCGGTGGCCGCAGCGCCGCCCTCGTCACCGTCGGGTTCGAAGATGGGTTGTGTCAGGACCTGTTCTGATTCGTATCCATCCACTTCGACGATGTGAGTTACTGCGCGCCTGCCACCGGGCAGACGAACGATCTGGACGATAATGTTGACGGCAGATGCGATCTGTTCGCGGATAACATGCTGGGGAACGGCCAGGCCGCCCATGAGGGCCATCATCTCGATCCTTTTGAGTGCGTCCCTGGGCGAATTGGCGTGACAGGTCGTCATTGAACCTTCATGCCCGGTATTCATGGCCTGGAGCATGTCAAAAGCCTCACCGCCCCGACACTCACCGACGATGATGCGATCCGGTCTCATCCTGAGAGAGTTTCTCACAAGGTCTCTGGTAGTAATCTCGCCCGTCCCCTCCAGGTTGGCCGGCCGTGTTTCCAGGCGTACCACATGTTCCTGATTCAGTTTGAGTTCCGCGGCATCCTCTATGGTCACGACCCGTTCCAGGTCCTGGATGAAGGAGGCCAGAACGTTGAGAAGGGTTGTCTTCCCTGCGCCGGTGCCCCCTGAGATGATGATGTTCCTTTTCTTGCGCACCGCCTGCTTAAGAAAGGAGGCAGCGTCCGCGCTGACCGTCCCGTTGGCAACCAGGTCGTCGATCCTGGGTTGTCGAGCCGGGAATTTACGTATGGTTACAACGGGACCGATGAGGGATGCCGGAGGGATGACCACATTGATCCTGGAACCGTCCGGCAATCGGCCATCCACGTAAGGGTTTTTCTCGTCTACACGTCTGCCCAGGGGGGCAAGGATCCGGTCGATGATGCCCATGATCAGGTTGGAGTCACCAAAAGGGGTCTTCACTCTTAATATCTGTCCCTTTTTTTCCAGGTAAGCAGAGTCGGTTCCGTTGATCATGATCTCAGAAACTCCCGGGTCTTCAAGCCATTCCTCCAGGGGACCCAGACCAAGAGACAAGGTGAGGGCTTTTCGGGTCAGGATTTCGGCGTTGCCCGTTCCCGTGTGCGAACCCAGCAGGTGGATGATCTTCTGATACAGGATCTTCTCAGCTTTGACGGACAGCTCCTCCCCCCCTTCACCGTTGTGGTTGTGCCGGGCAGCTTCCATCAATGCCGGGAGGGATCTGACAGCTTCCTGGACGATGGAATCCTCCTCCGGGGAACGATCATGGGATACCTGGTGAGGTCCGGCGGGAAAAGAACTGAGGTCTGGTGTCACACAGAGGTGAAAACGGAAGGGACCGATCTCAAGGTTCTGGTCCGGATAGAGAGTCGTGGAGCTTTTCACCGGGACTCCCTCGAGAAAAGTCCCGTTGGCGCTGCGGCAGTCTTCAAGAAAAAAATGGGATTTGCCCTCGATCAGGGTGACACGGGCATGTGTCCTGGATACGGAAGGGTGATCCAGATTGATTTCAGCGCTTTCATCGCGTCCGATAACGATCCTGCTGCCGGTCGCTGAAACGACCCTGCTTTCTTTCACCGGAGATATGAAGGTTGCGATCATTTTCATGAGTTGCCTCCCCGGGGACAGGGTGGCCCCTGCCCCCGTCAGGGAAAGTTGTCATTCGGTCGTTACCAGGTCTCTTAGCTTCTCCACGAGTCCCGCTCCTATCCCCCGTATTTCCAAGAGGCCATCGACGGTGGCAAAGGGCCCGTGCCCTTCGCGGAAAGCGATGATCGCGTCGGCTTTTGCCTGCCCGATCCCGGGAAGGGATGTAAGCTCCTCGGATGTGGCAACGTTGATGTTGACCTTCCCGCCGTCCATTCCGGAAGCCACTATGGGCAGGAGAAGAGAAACCGCGGCCAGGAGAACCAGCAGCAAAGTCCCCGTACGTAAAAACCTCGATCCACTTTTCATTACTTCCTCCTTTTTCACGGGCCCTTTTCAGGCTCCGTTATCGGGCCGCCTCCGGCAGCGCTTCGTCATATTCGTCAGTGTCGGAGACAGCGGTTGGTTGGGGCCGCAAAAAGACGGCCAGTTCCGTTTCCCTTTTCTGAAAGTCCCTGGACTTGAAGAGCTCACCCAGTATCGGGATGTCTCCCAGAAGAGGGACCTTTTTGATCCTTTCACTGTCGTCACTGTGAACGAGACCGGAAAGGACGATCCATTGCCCCATGGCCAGGCTCAGGCTGGTCTCGACTCTGCGGGTCAGGATTCCCGGGATACCCTCGACGGCGTTTGCCTGGTCCACCATGCTGACTTCCGAAAGCACCTGGACGTGGATCATGTCTTCCTGGTCTATGGAGGGCGCGACCTGGAGGATGATCCCGTACGGTTTCCAGGTAACGGAAATGCCGCCCTCCTGATCCGTGCGTGGTATGGGGATTTCACCCCCGGCCTGAAAGGTCGCTTTTTGGCCAGAGCGGCACGCCAGCCTGGGTCTGGAGATGATCCTGGCTTTTCCTTCGCGGATAAGGTGCTGGATGGTGATCTCAAGTGAGTGCGCAGGCGCCAGTTTCCCCAAACGCAAGCTGTCCGGCGCGGCCAGGGTGGTGGAAGCAGGCCAGTCGATCCCGATCTCCCTGAAAGCATCCCGGTTGATCTCCAGAAATGAGACTTCGAACAGGACCATCCGGCGGTCGGCTACCAGGGAACGGGTGCCATCGATAAAAGGGATATTCAGCGCTTTGCACATTCTTTCCACTCTCGACGCGTCCCCTTCTTCGGCCGGGGTTCCGGATAGCAGAAGTGTTTTCCCGAGGGTGGACAGATGCAGGCCCTCGACGCGGTTCTCTTTAAGGATGCGGTTCAGATAATCCGCTGATACTGCCAGGGCGTCCGGGTGGTAGGAACACAGGTTTATGATGTTGCTCATGGAATCGCTAATCGTGCTGACCCGGCGCATGTCTTCAGACAGGAGCAGCTCTCCTCTGAAGATCGCCCCTCCAGGGAACCGGGAAACGATGAGATTTTCTATGTCCTCGACGGACTGGAGAGTGCGGTCGAGGGCCTCTTCTGAACTGTGGGACAAAGGGATCGCCTGCAGGGAGCCGGCTTCGCTGATGTCGTCGATGTCGAAACTGTCATCGCAGGGCGATGAGCCCGAAAAAAGAAGAGTTAAGCACAGCGCTGCCGCCGGGATAAGGGTGGGCCGGTACCGGTTCATCTCGTTTTCCTTTCATCGGTTTCGAGAATGGTGGTCTCCTTCCCCAAAATCTCGGAAAGGATATCCCTTCCCCTGACCAGGAAGTGGACCTCACCCACCTGGGACGCCTTAAGTATCCTGGCAGCGATGGCGGGTTCAGCCAGCAGCGTGACGGAAAGGGGATAATCGCTCTCTTCGTCGCTCCGGTCCCAGCTGTCCAGATGCAGTCCAACACCCAGGATAAGGATCCCTTCTGCCACCGTGTCGGTGATCAGCCCTCCCGCTGATTCCGAGAATGACGAAGCGAGCACATCGACTTTGTCTCCTGGTGAAAGGAAATGGACCATGGTGTGGATCTCGTCTGCAGGCAGAGCGATCGCGCGATAGCCTGGAGGGATTCTTTCAGATGGGTTTTTCAGCCTTGGTCCCTCCGGCAGGTCGGTCCAAAGGACAGTGTCACCCGCTGGTATGGTGTTGAGGGTCCGCCGGTTACTGACAAGTTCCAGGTCGTCAGGGGTAAGGGCCCTCCGAGAAAGAGATTTACGCGGAACCATGACCGCCGTCAGGGTGTCAGGTTGAAGGCGCTCACCGGCGTGAACCGTGCGGCTTGCTGTCAGGGCAGGGGCCATTTCCGTGAGGTCGGTGATCTCGTCACGGATCGACTGGATCCGGGACATGTATCCAGAGGCGCTGATAAGGCCAATCAGGCAGGAAATGATGAGAACGGTTCTTTTACTTTTCATGGTGACTCCTTAAGGTGCCTGGCTTAGGGTGCAGGGCTGGCGATAACTGACAGGATAAGGTCGATGAAGCGGACTATCCTCTCGTGACACACTGCCATGCTTCCGATTGCGCCCAGAGAGACAAGAGCTGTCAGAAAGGCCGTTTCCGTGAGTGACTGGCCGGATTCACTTCGTCTCATCTGGTTTTCCTCCTGAATCATTCGCCGGAACCGCATCGAGATTGAGGTGAAAAAGGTTGATGCCCAGTTTTTTTAATACGGTGTCTTTTCCCCGCAGAACCCCAACCAGACTCCAGCTTTTCACGTGGCGGGATACGTCCTGTTCCTCGAACCTGTCTGGTATGAGCAGGGACAGACTGCGGGTGACCGTTTCGCTGGTACGGGACCACGATGCCATGACGCTGCCGGCCAACAGGTCTTTTCGTGTGAGAGTCATGCTGAGTTCATGCCGTATCATCCGGTCCGGGAGAACCCCGGGCAGTGAGAACGATATGTTGCCGGTTGGAGTGCTTGTCGAGGTTTCTTCGATTGTTTCCTCGTCGGGATAAGTGGGTGTGCGGCAGCTTCCATGAGCTTCGGAAAGGATGTCAGGGATCAACTCTGTCTTTTCCGTGAGTTGGGAAAGGGCCAGTCTTTCGTCGAGCCACGTCGGGAATATCCCGTAGGCTGTCAGGGGCAGCACGCAGGCGAAGAGCAGGAGAAAAACCGGCAGGATAACGAGCAGTTCGATCAACGCCTGTCCGGTTTGTCTGGCAGTTTGTCTGTCGGACCTGAAAAGACTCAATGTCGGATCTCCTCGAGGATCATTTTCGGTACGATCTTTTTCGCCGTTGGTTCGGATGCCACCGGAATGAGTTGGGTCTTCCAGAATGGATTGAACACGTTGGGCTGTTCTTCAGGATGAGACTCCCGGTGATAGAAAAGGCGTCCTGCGGAGAGGGCAAGAAAATTTCTCTCATCTATCTCCCCGAACAACTCGCCCGAAAAGTTCCACTGCAGGGCCAGGGGCAAAGTGAATTCAGTGTTCTTCCCACGGTTAAGGGAGATGATCCGCTCAGGAGCTTTGTAGCCGAGATCCGATGCGAGGTTTTTTTCTGACAGGGCCGTTTTCCAGCGCCAGCGGAGCCGCTTGAACACTTTTATTCGCAGCTTGTCCTGGGCTTGCAGGTCCCCCGTGGGGATGTTGAGCCCGCCCGTTTTCTTTATTGGAGAGAACCCACCGACGCTGACCCTCCAGTTCCGCTTCAGAGTGTGGCTGTCCATGGTAGCCCTTCTGACCGCTGCAGCCTTCTCCATTGGGATGGGTTCGAGACTTTTTTGGATCTGTCGTGCCTTGGTTAACAGAAGCAGCTTGCCCGGCGCGGGCATTTCCGATCCCGGCATGTTCTCCTCGATGGAGCGCTGGGCGACCTTCAAGGAATTCAGCGGCAGGAGCTTTCGGATAAACTGCTGGCTCCGGCCAAGAAGGGAGTTGGCCCCGCGGCAAAAAGGAAGGATCAGGGAAGCTGATCGTTTCACGAGGAGTTCCATGGATCTGGCGCCCTGAGAAATAAATGTCAGCGCCGGCCCAACGTAAGGAACGAACTTCAGGTACTTTTGGAACTTTTCCACGAACCTTCTGTAAAAACGTGATTCGCAGCTAAGGGCGTTGAGCTGTGCGGCCAGGGCATCATTTGCCAGGATGGCCCTGTTGGCCAGGGCGATGGAATTGAGAGTGTTGGCCTGATGGTTCAGCACGGAAAGGACGGCCATGTCAGCCGTTAATTGAAGGCGGATCTTCTGCTGCACGGCTGCCGACACCGTGAAAAGGCCCAGGAGGAGAGTGCAGCACAGGCCAAGGACCAGAACCGCCAGGATAAGGACCTGTCCCCGGATTCCCGATCTGGAGGCGGGTCTACCTTTCATCGCTGTTTTCCGTTTCTTTGTATTGTTGCATTTCCATGGTCCACGAAGCGTGCAAGGGGATCGTGGGCCCGGATCGATATGGGCCTGTTCCGGATGATCTCCCGAACAGCCTGCTTGCCAGCGGGACGATCAGGGGGTAGTTCCAGGTGACCCGGATGCCCAGATGCGTGTTTGGAGCAGGCCCCCCCTGTGGTCTTTGTCGGTCCGTTTCCTGGTCGTTCCCATCGATCAATTCGATCAGCAGCGATCCTGGCCGGAAAGGAGACAAGCCGGGTGACGCAGCCAGGATCCTGGAGGCGGTTTTTTCCATGACCCGGATATCCCCATCGTGGACAACTCCTGAACGCGCAGCGTAAAAGGCGGCGTACTGGAGTTGGACGCGTGCTATGGCAAGGAAGAAAAGCTGGAAGATGAGGCATACAAGTACGAGGAAGACAGGGAGGGCCACTATGGCCTCGATAACTCCCTGTCCCCTCGCGTTTCGGGGTGGCCCGGATTCTTCGGTCTTCACGAATGCCATCGCCGGAGACCCTTTCAACGGGCCGGGGACGAGAAGTCGCCCATACCCCTCTGGTTCTTTTCTTTTTCAGCTTTTTTGACGATATCTTTCGCTTTGCCGTGAGCCGGGCTACCGGCCAGGGCGGCCGTCATGGTGTAGAATTGGTTCCGTACCACATCGCCAAAGAACCCCACCACGGTGATTGCCGCCACAGCGATAAGCGCGACGATGACGATGTATTCTGTCATCCCCTGTCCAGACTGCGTGTTTCGTTTCTTTTTCATGAGCGATGCCTCCTTTCGTTGACCAGGGATGAGCAAGGCCTGGGCCAGACGAGGATTTTTTGTAAAATCCCTGTATATTCAAACCGTTACAGAACAAACAGTGATATCCATGTTCTTCATGACCCTGTACCTGGCCTCCATGTCGTCCGGGAACCGGACAAAGTGTCCGGGTGTTCGGCCGCAAAGGCGGGGGGAAGGGGAAGAGGGCGTGGAAGCATGGGAGCAGGGAAGCATGGGAGCAGGGAAGCAGGGGGCAGGTATCTAAGTATCCAGGCATCAACGACAGAACATACGTAGACACGCAGACACTTAAACACGTAGACACTTAGGCAAGTCGTTACGTCGGAAGCCAGGTTGCCTCTTCGCGCTTCGTACTTTGTACCTCACTCCAGCCCAACGATTACAAATTTGTACCGTTGCCCGTTGCCTGCCTTGTGTGGTAATAGCTGATATGTTAAGGGAGTGTGGTCCAATCCGGGAGGAAAGTAGATCATGAACCTGAGACCGGTCTGCATATCGGCAATCCTCATGGCGCTGGTTCTGACTGTGGTCAACTGCGGCCGCGACACCGTCGCACCGTCCGACCCGGCGTCGACAGCGGACATCCCTCCCGTAGTATTCTTCCATAGCAGCCCCGGCGCCGAGATCGCCCTGCGGGGGACGGTGAGCGACAACGTCAAGGTCGCCGAGGTCTCGGTGGCCATCAACGGTACTTCCTTTGCCACCGCAACCATAGAACCTCCCGGAGGTGCCCAAACCGTAGATTGGACCTACATGGCGACGGCTGCCGAACTGCCCGCCGGCGCCAACACTGTCCTCGTCAGGGCTGTGGACAGCAGCGACAACGAGACCGT
The DNA here is from genome assembly GCA_029210545.1 of bacterium. NCBI lineage: Bacteria > bacterium. The sequence continues at coordinate 26,899 of JARGFV010000003.1, read as the reverse complement.
AAGCTCCCCCATCATCGTCGAGAGTACAATGGGCTCCACCATCGACAGCCTTCTGGCTGTCCTCAGCGTCCCGCGGCTCGCTGATACGATCGGTCTGAGCACCGGAAGCGGTCAGGCCTTCGGTAACAGTGCCACCTCATGGACGATCCCCATCGATGCCGGCCTGACACTCTCCGGGGCCGGCAGCGCAACGATCCTTGAGGCTGATATCTCCCACCCGGTGTTGTTTTCGGTGAGCGCAAACCTGAACCTGAAAAACATGGTCGTCAGGGGCGCCCAGGTAGGGGTCGAAGTGAGTGATCCGTCGGCCGATCCGGAGATTCTCATCGAGAACTGTCTCTTCGACGGGCAGGGGGCCTGGGCCATCGACGCTGTGGACGACGAAGGTACTAACGTCCAGTTCCTGTCGAGCACGGTGGACGCGTCGGCGGCCAGCAGCGCCAGCCGCGGCGGCCTGTATCTCGAAGGGGTGACCTACTACCTTGTGGCTGATTCCGTGTTCACCGGGCACACTGACCCAGGAGGGCCGGCCGACGGCACTGTGGAAGGTGCCGCCGTTCAAGTCGTGGGTAGTAGCGGCCAGATCACCGAGTCCATTTTCGACGGCAACGCCCTCGCCATCTGGGCCAGCGGAGGTACGCCATTGATCGATTCCTGCAGCATCTCCGGCGCTGCTTATACGACCTACGGAATCAACCTCACAGGGGGGCCGGGCACACCGATTCTCCAATACAATCACATATCAGGCAATTCCGGCTACGGCACCAGGATCGGTGGAGAGATGACACCAGTGTTTTACCGCAACGTCATAACTCTCAATAAAGAATCCGGTGTCTTGGTTGACTTCACAGGGACGCTCCAGAACGCCGGTGAAATAGTCCTTGGTGATAATGATAAAAAATCGACGACGGGCTTTAACGATATTTTCGATAACGTTTATCCGGGCATTACAGGGAAAATTGAAGTGTATGTTACTGAAGCAACACCTAATGATAGTAAACCCTACCCGGTGTATCCGATTAAGGCCCACAACAACTATTGGGGTGCAACTGTCCAGGATTTCGTCAACGCCAGGACCTACGATAATTTCGATACAGTTCCCAATGACAGGTTAGCCCTTCAGCCAACCTTTTTCACTAACTCCAGGAACAACGATTGAGGTTAAAGCCATGACTGCATCCACCGTTTACTTCACAGACCTCCGCACCCGGATGGGGTATGGCCTTCTGGACAAAACGCGGAAACTTTTCAAAGTTTCCGCGTTCGCCGACCGTCTCGACAAGGGGGACAAGGTGGCCGTGAAGCTCCACTTCGGCGAGGCGGGAAACACATCCTTTCTGTCGCCCCAGTTCGCGAGAGCGATCATCGACGAGATCAAGGCAGCCGGCGGAAATCCGTTTCTCATCGACACCAACACCCTTTACAAGGGCTCCCGCGGAAACGCGGTGGACCACCTCGAGACGGCGATCCTGAACGGTTTTTCCTACGCCACGGTGGGGGCCCCCATCGTCATCGGGGACGGGCTCATCGGCATGGACTACATCCGGGAGCCCGTCGACGGCAAGCATTTCTCCGAGGTGAAGATCGCCGCCGGTTTCCACCACGCCGATGCCGTGGTAGACCTGACCCATTTCACGGGCCACGAGCTTTTCGGGTTCGGTGGGGTCCTCAAGGGGATCGGGATGGGGGCGGCCAGCCCCAGCGGCAAACAGGAGATCCACTCCGACGTCCTGCCCTCGGTCATCACCGCAAAGTGCACCATGTGCGGCCGCTGTTTCAGCTGGTGCCCTGAAGACGCCATCGAGTGGGAGGCCGGCACGGAGGCGCTCATCGTCGAGGAAAAGTGTATCGGCTGCGGTGAATGTACTGTAGCGTGCCAGGACAGCGCCATCGCCGTGAACTGGAAGACAGACACCGGCATCACCCAGGAGAAAACGGCCGAATATGTGGCCGGCGCCCTGAAGAACAAGGCAGGCAAAGGGCTCTATTTCAGTTTCCTGATGAACATCAGCCCTGACTGTGACTGTTACGGGTTCAACGACCCGCCCTTTGTGGCCGACATCGGTATCCTGGCCTCTTTCGATCCGGTGGCCATCGATCAGGCGGGGATGGACCTTGTCAACGGCGCCCAGGCTGTTGCCGGGAGCAAACTGGAGGATCTGGAGGCTACGGACAAGATCGTGGCTATTACCGGCATCGACTGGGAGCCGATCCTGGCGCATGCCGAAAAGCTCGGGCTCGGATCACGGGAGTATACACTTGAAACGGTTGCGTAGGATCGCTGTCCTGGCCCTCGGTGCCTTTCTTCTTACCGCGTCCCTCTCATGGGCGGCGGCCGAAGGGAAAATAACCCTGCGGATCCTCCTGGTCCCGGAGCGGAACATTTTCGAGCAGGAGCGAAAGTACCAATATCTTCGCGATTACACCTCTTCCCTGCTGCCCATGGATGTGAGGTTCGAAGTCCTCGGCGGATACGGAGAGGTGATCAGGGCTCTTGACGAAAGGAGGGCGGATGGCGCCTTTCTGGGCAGCTTTGTGGCCGCCCTCGGCATTGAGAACCATGGTCTCGTTCCCCTGATCCGGCCCGAATGGCCGTCGGGGGAGACCTTTTACCGATCCTACATCTTCAAACGGTCCGGGACACCCATTACCCGTGATGTGAGTACCTGGAAAAACCGTTCCTTCGTTTTCGTGAGCCCTTACACTTCGGCCGGGTACTTTTTTCCCCTGGCGCTTCTGAAAAAGGCGGGGGTCAACGAACCGGCCGAATTTTTTTCAAGTATACAGTATTCAGGCAGCCACGACGCGGCGATCTGGATGGTGGCCAACGACATGGTCGAGATGGGCGCCGCCAAGAACACGATATACGAGGAACTCCTCCAGAAAAAACCGGAACTCGCCGGCAAGATAGAAATCCTGTACTCGGGGGGACATTTCCCTGACGCCACCCTCTGTATGAAGGCTGAGACACCGGACGAGGTCCGGGAAGCGATGCGGTCCGTATTCTTGAGGATGTCATCCAGCAAGGAAGGGCAGGAGGTCCTCAAAATGTTTGGAGCCGCCCGGTTCGTCCCCGCTTCCACGGGGGACTTCGGAGAAGTCCGGGAGGTCGTGAAAGAAAGCGGCCATATCCTCAAGCAGATGAAGATCCTCAATTAGAACCAGGAGCGTAAAGGTTTGAAGAAAAGAATCATCACCGGGCTTGTATCCATCTTTGTCGTCGTTCTCCTCGGCAGCGGACTTGTATCCAACATCATGGGGCAGCTTTACACCATGAACAAGGCACGGTTCCTCATCGACCGGGTTGCGCGGACGATCAACGAACTGGATCTGATGGTCCTGGAGACCGTCAAGGGGATCGAGCATGTCCGTTACGGGGAGGAGGATGTCCGCGGACTCATCGACGATGTCGATCGTATCAAGAACAAGATGAGAATAATGGAAGATGAGATCATGTCGGGCGCGCTGGTAACCCAGAGCTGTGGAGTTTGTCACGAGCAGCCTGAACGTCTGGTCAGGAACCTCGGCATCATCACCCGGAAGATGGAAGGCACTTTCGGTGACCTGATCATGCTCACAAGCATCCTGGTCACGGGAGAGGTCAAAAAAACCATCGGCATGGTCGTCACCGAGATGGTGACGACTATGGAAATCTATCACAACCACGTTAATGACCTGGGGGACATCCTCGCTCTCATGATCGATCACATCAACGATAAGGTGAACAACAATATCGTGCGCATCAAACGGACTCACGACGCGACGATCATCGTGACGACCCTGTTCGTTCTGCTGGGTATTATCTTGCTGGCTTCCACCATGACGAAGCCCATCCGCCAGTTGAGCCGGGGAACCGAAGCTATCGTCAAGGGCAACTACGACCACAGGATCGAGATGAAAGGCCGCGACGAACTTTCGATCCTGGCTGAGCGCTTCAATTACATGGCTGAAGTGCTGTCGAACCGGGAAAAGCGCCTCCACCAGAAGAAGCTCGAGCTCGAGGACCTCAATGAGAACCTGGAACGCAGGGTGAAGGACCGGATGAGGGCGCTCAGGGACAAGCAGGAGGAGGTGAACAGGAAGTACCTGGAACTTGAATCGGCCAACGAGGAGCTCCAGGCATCCTATGTGCAGCTCCAGTCCACGGCGGCTGAACTGGAAGAGGCCCAAAGCAAGCTCCAGGAGAACTATAACGTCCTTAAAACCATGAACACGGAGCTCCAGAGAGCCAACGAGGTCAAGAACAAGTTCCTGTCAATCATGTCCCACGAGCTGAGGACACCGCTGACAGTCATCAACGGGTACCTCTCCCTGGTCCTGGATAAAAACTACGGGAACCCGAGCAGGGAACTGAGGGATATCATCGCCGTGGTCAAGGAGCAGGGGAACAGCCAGCTCGGGCTTATCGAGGACCTTCTTGACCTGACGAAGATAGAGTCCGGAGAGTTCAAGCTTCACAGGCAGGGTATCACTCCCGACAACCTCATCGACAAGGCAGTGGAGAACTTCCGTCCCAAGTACGAGGAGAAGAACATCTCCGTCGAGATCCATGCCGAAGAAGATATGCCCAAAGTATACTGGGATTTTCAGAAGATGCTCCAGGTGTTTCAGAACCTCCTCGACAACGCCCTGAAGTTCACGCCTTCCGGCGGGAGGATCGAGATCCACGCCAGCTCCAAGAGTGATTTCATCGAGCTCAGGGTCGCAGACAACGGTATCGGGATCCCGAAAGATCGCCTGGACCAGGTCTTCGAGCGGTTCTACCAGGTCGACAGCTCGTCGACCCGTCGCTACGGCGGTTCCGGACTCGGGCTTTCCATCGTCCGGGAGATCGTCATGGCTCACAACGGGAAGGTCTTCGTGGAGAGCGAGGAAGGGCGTGGAACGGCGTTCCTTATCCTCATGCCCACCGGAGAGTCCGAGAAGATCAAGGAGCCGGAGTCTTCAAGGGGAGCGGGAGGCGAGGCAGTGCGAACAACCCCCAGGGGTGGAGGTGAAAAGATCCTGGTGGTCGATGATGACGAAGCGTTTCTCAAGATGATGAAGATGATCCTGCCCAGGGAGGGGTACAGGGTTCATTATACTTCCGATTCTACCAAGGTGATCCAGTACGCAAGGAAGCACAATGTCGACCTGATCATGCTGGACCTCATGATGCCCGAAATGGACGGGTATGAAGTCTGCCGAAGGGTCCGCAAGGACGCTGATGTGAGACATATACCGATCCTGGTTGTTTCAGCGGCCGGCGGGAAAGAAGTGGCCAAGAGGGTTTTCGAGGTTGGCGCGGACGAGCATATCACCAAGCCGTTCGACCAGCAGGATATCCTCTACAGGATCAACTACCTGTTGGGCCGGAGTAAGACCCTCTCCATGAACGGGAGAGCAGATGTCGACGCCAATGCTGATGGAGATCCTGAAGAGGAAAAGCCTGAGAGTTGATCTAGCTCCCGGTTTCAGGGACCCGCTGACAGAACTTGTACGGGATGTGGCCCCGTTCGCGAAGCGGCTGGGGTTGCGTGTTTTACTGGTGGGCGGTACCGTCCGCGATCTTGTGGTCCACGGGTGTTTCTCCGGTGAATGGGACCTGGTGGTTTTCGGTGACGGTGATGGAGATGGTGACGGGGCCGGAAAACTTGCGGAAGAGATGGCCAGGACCTGGAAATGGAGAGAGCCCGTTTCTTTCCCAAGGTTCGGGACCCACCTGGTTATCGGCAAAGGCTGCCGGGTGGAGTTATCCCAGGCCCGGCTCAGGACAAAGCTCCGGGACCTGGACCCTGATCCGCTGACATCGGATGCCCTGTCCCGCGACTTCACTCTCAACGCCCTTTATGTAGATCTGACCGGGATGGGTCCGAAGGGACCAGGACCCATCCGCTCCCCCCTCGATTCCCCTTTCCATTCCGTCGATGTCCTGGACCCCACGGGTCGCGGAATTGCCGATCTCCATGACGGCATATTGAAGACCCCACTTCCCGGGAAAATCACCTTTGTCGAGGACCCCTTGCGGGTATTCCGGGCAGCGAGGTTCAAGGCGGTTAACGGTTACCGGCTCGATCCCGCGATAGGGCGAGCTGTCGGAGCTGCCATCCATCGGCTTCCGGAGATCGCGCCCGAGCGCATCCGTGAGGAACTGGATCGGATCCTGTTGAGCCGGGAACCCTCCCTCGGATTGGAGCCCCTGGGGAGGTGGAGCGCCTTCTCCAGCGTCGCACCGGAGATCCAGGCCATGGTCGGGTTCGTTCAGGACACGCCGTGGCACTTCCCCGATCTTTTCAGGCATACCTTGCGTGTCGTGGACCGGTGTCCCCCGGATGTGGGACTCAGGTGGGCCGCGCTTCTCCACGATTGCGGAAAGCCCCTGACAAGGGTCCACGCGGAGGGTGGAGACATTTACCACGGTCACGAGTCTGTTGGGGCCGATGCGGCCGGGAATGTCCTGAAGCGTCTGAAATGCAGCAGGCACAGGGTAAAGGAGGTGCAGAGTCTCGTCCGCCTGCACATGGTGCATTATCAGGACGAGTGGAGCGATCGTGCCGTGGGGAGGTTCATCCGCAGGTCAGGCAGCCACCTGGACAAGTTGCTGGACCTGGTCGAGTCCGACAGCCTGGCCTTGCGGCGTCGCCGAGGCAAACTGGAGGAACTCGGGAGGTTAAGGGAGAGGATCGCTTCGATCAGGGAAAGGCTGCCGGCTCCGGCTTCGCCCCTTGACGGACGGAAGATCATGGAACTCCTGAACCTTGAAACCGGCGCCCTTGTCGGCCGAGCCAAAGAGGCGGCGGCTGAGGCGGTGGGCGACGGTCGGATCCCCCCCGATGAAGATGCCGCCAGGGCTTTCCTCCTCGAGTGGTTCGCCCAGGTGGAAATGAGCGGGCGGTCATAGCCCTTTCGGTCCCTTGGTATCAGAGACCATGCGGTTGCCTCCTGACCTCTCCCCCGGTTCCATAGAGCGAGGGCTGCGTGACAGGATTCTTCCTTGCATCTGATGCGCTCTAGTAGTAAACAACTTGCACAAAAAAGTATTGAGAAGCTCGGATATCAAGGAGTAAAAATGCCGACCAAAATATCCATTACAGGAGGGCCAGGCACAGGGAAGACAACGACCATTAACTTGCTTGCCGAGCGGCACACTATTGTTCGAGAGGTGGCTCGGGATCTTATCGACACGCAGTTGAAGGTAGAGGGAGGGATCCTGCCGTGGACCGAATTCATGACTTTCCAGCACATGGTCCATGCCGTCCAGAAACAGCGGGAACGGGGCCTTACACCTGGTTATGTCTTCCTCGACAGATGTCACATCGACCAACTAGCCTATGTCGATGTCTTCCACACCCGCCATGATGAAGATGATTTTCTCCATTACACCCGGCTGCTGGTGAAATCGGCGAACTATGCACCCTTTGCCTTCATCCTCGATCCCATCCCGGATGAGATCATGGAAGCGGATCCGAACTACAGGAAAGAAGACCCCAAAACTTCCCGCGTGATACACAAGGCTCTCGAAACGGTCTACCATGAATTCGGGATCGAACTCCTTCACGTCCCGTACATGTCCGTTCCGGAACGGGTAGCCTACATGATAAGTGAGACTGAGGACAGGGTTCCAAGAAAATAAAGGTTCCTAGAAAATAATAGACTTCCCCTGGTGTCAGAGACCGGGGTAGAGACCGTAGGTGGAAAACGGCTGATTTTGACAGATGATAGTATTCTCAGGGCGCTGGTTCAGCCTGTTCCGCCTGTCCTGCTTGTCCTCCGTAGCTTCAGCGAAGTCGGAAGCCTGCCAGGGAGTTTCTCCTCGAATAGTTCGCTCAGTTGGAAAGAAGCAGGCGGCAGTAGGCCGTTCGGACCGATTCGTCCGTCGGTGTTGAGGCGTCCAGGGATAAAACCGTTCCCTTTGGAAATTCATAAGGTTCGACAAACGCGGCTGCCTGGTCGGACAGGATCTCCTCACGTCCGTCCGAGATCGTTCCGATCTGTCCCTCCCTCGCCTGCAGCCGGGACCGCAAGGTGTCCTCATCCGCCTTTAGATAGAATATAAGAAAACGCGCTCCGGCTTTCCGGGCAGTCTCGGCGGCCCTGAACCTCATCCCCGGTTCCATGTAGCTGGCGTCCAGAAAGAGGCTCTGCCCCCTCTTGAGGGAATCCAGGGCCCGTTCGTGCATCATGGAATAGGTCAAGTCGGTATATTCCCTGGAATAGATATCCGCACAGAACGGCACGCGGCGCCTGTTGGTGGGTTCAACCCCCGCCAATTCCTTCCTGATCCTGTCGGAGGAGAGGATCTCGATGTCGAGGAGTTCCGTCAGCCCTGCAGCAAGGGTGGTTTTTCCGGATCCCATGAGGCCGCAGCCAAGGATCATGGTCGGGGGGAGAACTGCCCGAGCGTACTTTTCGGCCAACCGGTGGAAGGTTCGGGCGCTTTCACGAGCTGAGGCAGCGTCGTCTTCGGTGATGTTGGAGTCGCTGGAACGGAAACCCTCAACCTTGCCCCGGACAACAGCCCTGTAACAGCAGTAAAAGTTAAACAGGGGGGTCTGATCCTCCTGTCCCATGTTCACCAGGTACGCTTCTGAGTAACGTTCCGCCAGTTCTGTGAAACCGAGCCTTTCGAGATCCATTGCCAGGAAGGCCGCATCCGCAAGGACATCACCGAACCGTAACCTCTCGTTGAACTCGATGCAGTCGAATATCTGGATGATTTCTCCAAGGCAGATATGCTGGGTGTGAAGGTCACCGTGGCCATCCCTGATCCAGCCTTCCTCTTCCCTGCTGGCAAACAGGCTGGTATTGACCTCCATGAAGGTTCGTGTGAAATCGGCAATACGCTCATAGGTGAAGCTTTCCAGGGTTTGCCCTATGTAAGATTCGATTTGCTGGAAATCCTCTTCAGTGTTGAACTTGACTGCCCGGGTCCCACCGATTCTGGTAATATAAGGGGAAGTTTCAGATTTCTGGTGGAACTCCGCGATCCGCCGGGCGATGCTCACAATGAGACCCGCGTCGGCTTCACCGCGTGCCAGCAGTTCGGAAAGCATCATCTCCTCGTCCAGGCGCTCCATGACAACCGCGTAATCAAGAGCGGTTTCCGGCGTCGATTCAATTTCATCGGTCAGATCGATGTCGCCGAAGCGAAGGCCAACAGGGCCCTGTGTTACTGCGACCACTTTGAGATACATTCCGGGGCTGAGTCTCCGGTTAAGACGGAGCTCTTCATGGCAAAACTTTCTTCTCTTTTCCAGGGTGGTAAAGTCCAGGAACCCGAAATCCACGGGTTTTTTGACCTTGTAGACCCTGTCGCCGGCGAGGAATACGATCGATATGTGCGTCTGTACGATCTCGACCTTATCCACCGGGTACGGGTAGGCTTCAGGCCTTGAGAGCTCTTCGATGACCTTTTCCGTGGGAAGGTTCATGGGCTCGCTCCCTCCGGGTTTTGGGTTTTGAGTTCCGGGTTTATACTCCATCCCTATCCCTGGTTAAGTTTAACTCTGTGAAACCTCATGGTGCAAACCTTGATAGAGTCGCAAAAAGTCCAATCCGGGACTTTTCGCTCCACGGAAAGGGAAAAGCGTGGTTTCCCCTTTCCTTACAAATCAATGACTTATGGGGTGAGTCATTGATTTGGGCGCCCCGCGCGGGGCGCGTTGATGGCTTTTTGCGAAGTCATCAAACCTTAATTCTTAATTCTGGTGTTCCATTGCAATGAAAAGGGGAGCCTGTTAGTCTCAGCGTTGACAGGGTCGCAGAAAGTTAAGGGGGAACTTTTTGTAAGGTCACCAATGTCAGAGACCGATCGATGAAAAACTTCTTGAGGATAATGCGTGTCCTTCTCGTCCGCAAAGTGGGACAGAGAGCGGGCGACATGGTCCGTGAGGCTGCCGGGGCCCATAACCATTCCATGATCCTGCACCTCCTGGGCCGGGAGATGCACAGGGTAGGGGCCGATGTCGCCCCGTTCCTCCTGCGCGAACTGATCATGGGAGCGAGCCTCAGAAAACCGGGTTACACTGAGTACCTTCAGCACGTTGGTGATGCCAGAGCCCTGGCCGCACACGCGGGAAATGATTTCATGAGCGATGTGCTGCAGAAAAGCCGCCGGTACCAGTTTGACGAGGTCGTGGCCCTTATGACCGACGTGACACCTCACAAGCGGATCTATCACACCGAAGAGCTTGAGAGCCGCCATCCGGCGCAGGATTACATCCCTCTTGGGGTAAGAAAATCCATGGCTCGAAAGCCCAGCATGGATACCCTGGAGAGCCTTGTCAGGGAACAGAACCCTTCGGTGATCCGCAACCTTCTCAACAATCCGAAGACCATCGAGGAGATGGTCATAAAGATGGCCTCGTTAAGGCCCACAGCGGCAGAGGTTCTGGAAGAGATCAGTGTGCACCCCAGGTGGTCGGCGAGGTACCCGGTAAAAAAGGCCCTGGCCTTCAACCCTTATTCGCCGCCAAGGGCTGTTCACGCTCTCCTTCCGGCGCTGCTCATGGGGGATCTCATCGAGGTCACCCTGAGTCCGACTCTTCATCCGGACATCCGGGCAGCCGCCAAACGGTTCATCATGCATCGTCTGGCGAAGATGAACCCAAAGGAAAAAGAACAGTTTCACGAGAGGTACGGCAATACCCTCAAGAGGATATTCCTGCAGGTAGGGTAGGCTCGTTTGTCCGTGCGTCCGTGAGTGCGCAGGTCCGTAAGTGAGTGGGTGATTTTTTCGTCAGTGCCCGGGCTTTTTTCGCGTTCACGCTATTACGCTTCACGCACGTACGCTGTTTATTCATCGCCTCGCGATCAATTCGCTGATCTCCTTGCGTTTTCTTTCCTTCGGCGGATCCCTGTCCGGGTGCCCCAGGGTCATGAGGATCACGACCTCCTCGTTCCTGGGGATGCCCAGGAACTTCCCGACCTTTTTCCGGTGAAACCATCCGACCCAGCATGTTCCAAGTCCGAGTTCGGCGGCTACCAGAGACAGGTGGTCCATGGCGATGATGGCATCGGTGCGATGGTAATCGGTATCGATGACCTGCGTCATCTTGTGCCAGACCAGCTCCGGCTTGCCCACGGCTGCCACGATGACCGGGGCTGTCTTTATCCATGCGTTTACCGAAGCCGGGCCCAGGGGTACCGCCTCGGCGATCCCGGAGATCGTTCCTTTGCCAGTGATAAAATGGAATGTATATGGCTGACGGTTGCACGCCGACGGTGCCCACTTGATGGCCTCCTCCAGCAGCACCATGAGCTCCTTTTCAACGGGATCGGGCCGGTACCTGCGGCAGCTGTACCTTTTTTTGATCGTTTCAAGCACGGCGCTTGGTAACACTTTTTCCATGATCTTCACCCGCATTATTTTTGTGCCTGGTTTCGGGGGCTGAGGCCGGTTTTATGATGTGAAGAATGGCCGACGTGAACACCGCGTGGTTTTTGAAATATTGATGGCCTTGTTGCGAGTCCATCAACGCGCCCCGCGCGGGGCGCCCAAATCAATGACTCACCCCGTAAGTCATTGATTTGTAAGGAAAGGGAAAACCACGCTTTTCCCTTTCCGTGGAGCGAAAAGTCCCGGATTGGACTTTTTGCGACTCTATCGATATTGGCAGCACTGAAAATTCAGATAATTTTTTCCGCGAACCGCGGAAAAAATTATGCTCAGCCGAACCCTCCGCTATGGGAGTGGCCGCACCCTCCTCCACCGGAAGCCTTTGATTCCGTACCCGACGTGGAGAACATGGAGAGAAGCTTCCGCGCTCCTGTTTTCCCGCACTCTGGACATTCAAGGCCGGAACCGTCCTCGTCCCTGCCGGCAAGGGTCTCGAACTGGTGGCCGCATTTTTTACATCTGAATTCGAAGATCGGCATTGCAAATCCCTTTCAAAATATCGTTCCCAATTGTTGATGGACTCGTAAAAAGTCCATCAACGCACCCCGCGCGGGGTGCCCAAATCAATGACCCGTCCCGCAAGTCATTAATTTGCGGGATAAGTCATTGATTTATAAGGAAAGGGAAAACGATGCTTTTCCCTTTCCGTTGAGCAAAAAGTCCCGGATTGGACTTTTTGCGACTCTATCAATTGTGTAGACTGGATTCCGGATTATCACGGCGTGTGTTCGATGTCCGGAATGACAGAAAAGTGGCCACCTCGTTACTTCGATACCGCTTTCTCCCAGGCTCCCCTGCTAACACGCCCCCACGCTCTATTCTATTTCCTCCAGGTATTTATAGGCGTAGAAAGAGGCCGTGGCGCCGTCACCGACAGCCGATGAGACCTGTCGGATGCTTTCCGACCTCACGTCTCCGGCAGCGTAAAGGCCCTCGACCGAGCTTTGCATTTTCTGGTCGGTGATGATGTAGCCACCCTCATCCCGTTCCGCAAGGTCGCCGACAAACCCGGTCTGGGGCGTGATCCCCACGTAGATGAAGACGCCGTCGGCCGGGAGCGATCGGGTCTCGCCCGTTTTCACATCCTTCAGGACCAGTTCCACGACTTCATCGTCACCGATGACCTCGGTCATCACCGTGTTCCATTCAACGGTGATCTTCTCATTGGCGGCTACCCGTTCACGGATCAGGGGTACTGCTCTTAGTTCATCACGTCGATGGACCAGGTGAACCCTGCTGGCGAAACGGGTCAGGAAAAGAGCCTCCTCCGCGGCGGAATCGCCTCCTCCGATCACGGCGACCACCCGTTCCCTGTAAAGGGCCCCGTCGCACGTCGCGCAGTAGGAAACCCCCCTGCCGGTTAGCCTCTCCTCGCCGGGAACGCCCAGTTTGTTGGGAGTGGCGCCGGTGGCGATGAGCACGGTCCGGCTTCTGACTTCCCCCTGACTTGTGGCAAGGGTGAAAAGGTTTTCTTCCCTGGCGATGCCATCGACTGAGCGGTACTCGATGGGCAGTTCAAAACTCTCGGCCTGTTTGTACATGAGGTCGGCCAGTTCGAACCCGCCTATCCCTCCGGGAAACCCGGGGTAGTTCTCGATATGGGCGGTGGTCACCACCTGCCCTCCATAGGCGCCTTTTTCGAAAAGGACAACGTCCATCCGTGCCCGGGAGGCGTAGATGCCGGCTGTAAGACCCGCGGGCCCGCCGCCGATGATGACCAGGTCCTTGATGTTTTCGCTCATACGTTTCCTTCCGTTAATTGATCGCCGAAAACATTTTGACGCGGAGAGAAAAACTTTATCCCCGTGTCTCCCCTTCCCCGTGTCCCCGTATCCAGCGGTTTTTCAATGTGATCTCCACCTGAAGATCAACAGCCCCCTCACGTTCCTCCACCCGAGGACAGGATCCAAACGATAAATACCACAAGGATGAGGATCTCCAGGCCGCCCATTATAACGCTGCCTTTCGGTGCTCTGAGAGGATACAGAGATCAGATATGACCGTCAGACCGGCAGAGCGGGCCCTGTCTTCGGCCTCGGGGTGGGTGACCCCCTCCTGCAGCCACAGGACCTTCGCCCCGATTTCGATCGCTTCATCGACAACGGGGCCGACAGCGTCCGGTTTGCGGAAAACGTCAACGATATCAACCGGGAAAGGGATCTCTTTGAGGGATGTATATACTTTTTCACCAAGGATCTCATCCTCCCCGGGCCGGACCGGCACGATCCTGTACCCGGCCTGTTGGAGGTATGCCGCAACACGGTGGCTGGCCCTGTCAGGATTGGAGGAAAGCCCTACCACGGCTACCGTCTTGGACTGTTTCAGGATGGTCTCGATATCCATATATAATGTATACTCCATATTCAGGTTGACAGCCTCGTTAAAAACCCCGTTGTTCTTTTTTACAAGTCCATCAAGGTTTTAAATAAATAAACTATTTCCAATAAATTATTATATACTAATAACATGTATAATTAGAAAGTCAAGGGGGACTCCGTGAAAACAAGGGTTACCGTTCTATCTGAAAACTCCGTGGTCAAGCCCATGGGACTCATTGGGGAACACGGTTTCGCGGCCCTGGTCGAGAGGGGGGACAGCAAGGTCCTCTTCGACACCGGCCAGGGCTACGCCCTTGTCCATAACGCGCGGATCCTTGGTGTCGACCTCGGTACTGTAGACACCGTGGTTCTCAGCCATGGCCATTACGACCACACGGGTGGGCTGGCGGAACTTTTGAAAGGCGGAGGGCGAAAGCGGATCTTTGCCCATCCCGGGATATTCGTGTCGCGTTACTGGGAGGCAGTTGACGGTTCGAGGGAGCCCATCGGGATGCCTTTTACCCGGGCCTACCTGGAAGGCCTCGGGGCGGATTTTGTCCTTTCTGAAACATCTCAGGTTGTGGCAGAGGGGATCTCGACCACGGGTGAGGTTGCAAGGGAGACCGTGTTCGAAAAAGGAGACACGACATTGTTTCTCTGTGAGGAAAATGGGGGCGGCCCGGATCCTCACGTTGATGACCTGTCCCTGGTGGTTGAAGGGGAAAGCGGGCTTCTCGTGCTCCTTGGGTGTGCCCACGCCGGATTGGTGAACATCCTGCGCCACGTGCAAAAGACGCGTCCCGGTATGGTTGTCAAGGCCGTCGTCGGAGGCACACACCTGGGTTTTTCAGGTGAGGAACAGATGCAGGGAACCGTCGAGGCCATGACCGGCATGGGTGTGGAAAAAGTAGGGGCCAGCCACTGCACCGGTCTTGCCGGATCCGCCCGGCTCAGGGAGGCCCTCGGCGACAGCTTCTTTTTCGCAGGGGTTGGCTCAGTTCTTGAGGTTTGAATTCAGCTTCACGGCTATAAAATCAGGTTTCCTCCGCCTCTCTACGCCTGTCCCGAGCTTGTCGAGGGGTGCCTCCAGTGAGTCACATGCCTGGTGTGACGAACGGGTGGTGAACGCCCTTCCGGGTTTGGCCGTAACGCCGCGCAGGTACGCATTAACCGGATGAGCCTAAAATCATACGTAAATTTAAGTTCAGGCTGGCATCCCGGTTTGTAACTTAAATTTACGTTATCCGTATGAAATAGCAGGATTTAAGTAGTCCATATTTTCTGTTTGCGGTGGGAGGGGTTCCTGAACCATGAGCTGCATAAAATTCGAACGAATGATCGATCCATATCTTTCCGGTGATCTCGCGGAGAAGGAGAGAGCAAGGTTCGAGGCCCACCTTGAAAACTGTGGGGCGTGCCAGGAGAGTGTCGCCCAGTTCCAGGCTCTCGACGGCCTTCTGGACCGGGCTTCCGAGTGGCAGGTCGAGCCCCCCCCGTACTTTGCCCAGAGGGTCATGGCCAACCTGCCCGCCAGGCAGGCCAGCGGGGCGTTCTCCTGGCGGTTCCTGCATCCCATTGTCGCGGCCGTTTCCCTGGTTCTTGCCATCGGGATTGGTTTTATCGCCAGGGACATGTTCCCGGGACCGCAGTCCGATGCCGTCATTTCCCAGCAGGTGAGGATCATTTTCTTCTCTCCCGAGGCCGATTCGGTGGCCCTCATCGGTGACTTCAACGAATGGGGGCAGAGGGAAGTTACCCTGGCCCAGGCGAGCGACAGGGGGATCTGGGAATTTTCCCTGGCTCTCGATCCCGGTGTCTATCATTACAACCTTCTCGTCGACGGAGAACGGTGGGTCGCCAACCCCAAATCAGCGACCCTGGTCCCTGACGGTTTCGGCGGCTACAACTCCGTGCTGGTCGTCAGCGAAAAATGCCAGGACGACTGCTCCTGAACCTGATTCCAACCTGGAGGCGTGTCTTGGCCTTTTCAACGCTGACAAAGGGCTTGTTTGTCACCTCCCTCGCCCTAGCCTTGCTCACGGTACCGGTCGACGGTTCCTGCAGCTGGAAGGAGGTCGATTCCATCCTCCGGCAGGCCTACGGTCCTGAGGTCGCGCTGGAATGTGAGAGTTATTACGGTTCACTGGATATCCCGGAAGAACAGATCGCCCCGATCAGGGACGCGGTCCGGATCCTGGTGGAAGCGGGGTACCCGGTGGGCTGTCCACGGGAATACCTGGAATTCGCGTCCGAACTTGCCCGTGCCGATATCGCCCTTAAGGACCTGAGCAACAAGATCCGGGAAGGGGTTGCCAAGAAAGTCTCTGCCGAACGTCTCAACACGGTTTTGCAGCAACGGACCAAGGCGCTCCAGGAGGCGAGGGTGATCGTCCTTGGTCTTGCAGATCGAGGGGTTGTGTTTCTTGACAGGCAGATGGCGTATTCGGTGATCGCTGATTACCTCCTCAGGGGCATCATGACAAACGACCTGGAGGGGGCATTGCTGGAGGGGGATCTGGCCAGATACCCGGCGCTCGAGAACGTGATCAGGTAATTACGCGGTGCTTTGTCCGTTGCCATGGACAGCGGGTCGTGCTAAAAATTTGCGGATTGCCCGAAGTCGTCTATAAAGTTGTTTTTGTGCAGGGCCGTCGGCCCGAATTGCCGGGTCGTTGAAGGGAGCCATCTGCCTGACCGGATGATGGGAAAGGTATGCTTTACCGTGCTTAAAACCTTTTCAGGGAAAACAGCCGGCTTTGCCAGGGTGCGCCTGAGTGCTGTGCGTCCACGCCGGGGAGCGATAGCACGGCATGCCGATTCAATGTGCTTTATAGCCATTGTCTTTTTCTTCATTTTACTTAACGCTCCCTCACTTCATGCTCTTCCTCTGGCGGGAGGGCCCCACGATCGCTCTTCGGATCCTGCTTATACAGCATCCGGTATCAAGGGTGTGTGCGACGAGTGCCACATTGCCCATTACTCGCCGGAGTTAGCCCAGTACAAAAGAGACCTTTCCCCGGACGCTGCCGTACTTAGCGACCTGTGTCTTGATTGCCACGACGGCACGCCACCGCCGTGGGCATCCACCGCCCGGGATCAGAGCGTTGCCGAAGGGTCGCTCCACGATTTTTCCTCCCGCACCATCGGCTTCGGGGGGGTCTGCTGGCCCTGCCATGACTTGCACCTTCCCGATGAAAACACGGTTTCAATGGCGGGCAGTTCGTCGGGCAATTATTTTGCCGATCATCTGCTCTGGAAGCGTGACCTGACCGGTGACCTGGCCGGATATTACCAGAAGCGGGACCTGGCGACCGATTCGTACCCATCAGGCGGACCAAACTATCTCGTTGGCAAGACCATTTTCTGTTATGACTGCCACGGGGGAGACGCCAGGGTTGGTGGGCCGACGGACAATGACTTTACCAACCCGCCCCAGGATATCGCGTTTGCCTATGATCAGGATACCGATCCCAATTCGGACGGCAGCAACCTGGGGTATTATGAGCTTCCGAGTGGGCGAAAGCCGGGAACCACCAACAATGCTCCCAGCCTTCCTTCTGTCAGGGACAGCTACGAGAACCCGGATAACGTGCCTGGAGGCCACTATGTCAAAACGTGGATGAATGACGGGGCGACGGATGACAATTACGAGGTCCGTGCCCCCTCCGGCAAACTTCTTTATAGAATCAGTATTGCCGACAAACTCCCTTGTGAACTGTGCCACGATCCTCATAAGGGTGAGATAACAACCAGTGACGACGAGGTGTTTTTCCGCAGGGATATTTTCGTCGGTGAGGGAAGCGGTGGCGCCGGCCTGGTTGTCGATCGTTCGTCGGAGAGCTTCTGGAGCAGCAAGAAGCTTCAGGCCAGCCCCGAAACGCGAAACGGACAGGGGAACGGCCGGCTCATGTGCATTTACTGCCATGGAACCAGCGACTGGGATGAAAACCTGAGTTACTCCACAGGGGTGTCCCCCCTCATCGTCGACTGGACCAGAAAGACGACCATATACGGGATCCGAATCCGTTATCCGAAAGACAGGGTCGACTGGAAGGAACAGAAAATGTCTCGCTCATTCCCGCTTCCCCCGGTGGATGCCCACCTCCTCGACCCGGGGGTCCCCGGGGCAGGCGATGACCCGCCATGCCAGAACTGTCATCAGCACAACAACGCCATGAGCGCCAACTGCGCCGGGTGCCACAAGTACGGAAGCACGCTGCCGGGTGCGCACACAAAACACGTGTCAAACGGTTTGACATGCGACGTGTGCCACGGAGTTGGCGCTGAACTGGGGCAGCAGCCCGGCCATTCCTTCGCGGCAATTCCCATCGACGCCGACAAGATCACCCTCCTCGGGTCCTCCGGTTACGAGGCAAGCTGGGGTGCACGGCCGTCGTGGTTCGGATCCACCTGGGGAGGGCCCGGGATCTCCGGTGACACGGAGGTCACCTACACCACCCTCAACGATTTCGCGTGCGTCAACGTCCGGTGCCATGGACTCGAGGGCGGTGAATCGGTTCCCTGGAACGGCCTGGCAGGTTCCCCGACCTACAACAGCATCTGCTTCGACTGCCACAATATCTCGCCGGCCTCCTTCCAGCTGCCGGGAGGGTCTTTCTTCCAGGCCAGCAATGCCGCCGCCAATTATGTCGGTCCCATAAGCGGGTTCAGCAGGGGCGGGCATGGCGATTCGACTATCAACGACCCGGCCTGGTTTACCGACAGCGCTCCAGGCACGTCGGTGCCCCTCGCCTGCGTCGCGTGCCACGATGAGAGCCAGGGGCATTTCCCCGTGGAGTCCGGGAACCCGTACAGGGTCTCTGATGCAGCGTTAAACAACAGCCTCCCTGGACGAAGCTCGGCCGAGGGGCCCCTGACCAACCTGTGCACTCAGACGGACTGCCATCCCAAGGTTCTCGGGGGTGGAGACTACGGGTTCCTCACCGACACCATCAAACATCCGAGCGACCATTTCCCCATTTCGAATCCGGCGGCTGTCCTCATGGATTATCCGGCGGCCGCGATTAACCTGGAATCCCCTTCTTCAACGACGACGCCGGCCTACGATCCCCAGTGGCGTTCCATCCCCGTAGACCTGCACATTGACCGGTATGTCGACCACTGGGGTTACTGGGGCGCTGTTGCCTGTACAAGCGACGGGTCCGATGACGATCCTTTCATGCCCCTGGGCGATCCGCTGATCCGCCAGGTGGGCGAGAATTTCGACAATTACGACGGAGGGACACCTTCCGAAAAATACCAGCTCGTGACGTGCGTGACCTGCCACAGCCCCCACGGGACGGACCTTTACGTCTCGGGCCAGGGGTGCGGCCAGGCCTCCACCCTGACCTCCATCCCGGACAACAACATGCTTCGGCTCAGGGAGCAGGACGACGAACTGTGCATGGGGTGTCATTGATTTTTCGTCTTGAAATGCCGTGTGACCGCAGGCCAGCAAGGAAGTAAATCATCTCCGTAACCTTCCTTGTCGGGACATGTAGGTGTTAACAGGAGATTTCGGCATGATCTGCCCGTGGCCATTCTGGAACGGTAAAGGATAGGGTAGCGGCGGATCATGCTTGTGACCCCGAAGCTCCCGTGCCTCAGGCAGGGGAGGGGGTCACTCAGGGAGCCTTGATGGGTTGGATGTGGCCAAATAAAGGGCGTTTCCCGGCCGGAACCGCGTTGGTGGTGACCTTCGCGGCGGTTATCCTGCTGGTGTTCGGGGTTCCGCTGGAAGCCGCCCACAAGCTGCAGGAGTCCCAGTGCAGCGACTGCCATTCCGTGGGCGGCGGCCGGGATTCCGTCGTTCTCTACACGAGGCTGCTGAAAAAAGACCTCAGGGTCGTCGAGATCCTGTCTAACCCAGACAATACCTGGAGCCCGGGACAGCCGGTCCCATGTGTCTACTGCCACGATGCCGACACGGTCCGGACCAACATGGTCGGCATAAAGAGCCACTTTTCGGATCTCTCTTTTTCCAAGCACCCGGTCAACTACCTGACCTCCAGTACCGGCAGCGCTGAAGCGGATCTCAAGTGCGTCGACTGCCACGCGACGTCGACGACGGCCTACGTAACCGGAGGCGCAAGCCCTCTCGACCCGAACATCCACGGCGTGGATACGAACTCCGTTTCGTGGACGGGGGGAACGGGGGCTCTGGATGTTTCGGCAACCTACCCGTCCGTGGGGGCGACCATGCTCGACCCCTCCAATACGGGGGGCAATACCCTGTGTACACAGATATGCCATGACGCGGGGCAGACCGGTTACGCTTCGGGGAAGGTGGCTCACGCGGTAACCGGGCCCCTGGTATCCCTCGAATACAGCAGCTCCTTTGCATCTCAACCCGCGGGGTGTCTGGACGAGGGGAACCTGACGGGCTGCCACTCCCCCCACAACTCGACCGAAAGCACCGCACTTATCACCATCGACAGGAACCTCGCCGGTGACCCGGTCACCCCGGAAGACTGCGGGATCTGCCACAGCTTCGACGACCCGCCCTCCGACAGGGCGTCCAGCGACTACTATCTTGCCGGCCACGGCAAGGTCCAGACCACCGTGACCTGCACCGATTGCCACGACCCTGCCAAACCGCACTTCAATCCCAACGGGTCCAGTTCAGGCAACAGGCTCAACTTTGTCGAGGACACCAACCTCTCGCAGATCTCCGATCCGCCCAAGTCGGTCCTGTCCAATTGCGTCAGTTCCAACTGCCACGCCGGAAAGGGAGCCCACTCAACAGACCAGGTCAACGTCGGATGCCTCGACTGCCACGATCCCCACGGTTATGGTGTGGGATCCAACATCGCCATGGTTCGCAGGGTTCCCCCGGTTTCAGCACCTGCCACAAGCCTCTATTTCGAGACTGCCGGAGCCTATTACGATTCCAGCACCTATGCTCTCGACGGTGTGTACAGCAACGCCATCTGCGATAATGAGGATTGCCACAGTGTCATCGGCGGCCCGGGCAACATCTCGAACCTCATGAATACCGCTCTGGGCGGGCCGAAACACACTGGAGGAACGGGAATCCTTTCCGGCTGTGAAGACTGCCATATCCACGACGACGCCGGCGGGTCGTTCCAGGCCAGCGACGTCTGCGATACCTGTCACGGGTACCCCCCTCTCGCGAACTACGGAGGAGGCCCGGACGGGTACGCCTTTGCCGAAACCAGGACTTACGTTGCCAGCGGCCACTTCAAGGAGGAGGACAAGACGCCCCACGCTGTCCACTCCGCTCCCATCCCGAACGGTTATGGCAAAGTCTGCAAAACGTGCCACGTCCGGGTGACCTCTTCCGGGTACCACAACGAGGGAGAAAGCGCCTCCGGGACCTTCCGCAACGTTATCTTTGACCTCGCCGTCAACCCCAACGCCCTGCCCGAGGACCTGCCCAGCAAGAGGAGCCCCTCCTATTCGATAACAGCATCAACGCCCAACGTATGTCTGAACCTTTACTGCCACTCTGACGGCCAGGGGACGGACCGCTTCAATACGGATGTCGTCGCGGCCCAGGCCTGGACCGATAGCCTGGCCGCGGGTCTCGACTGCGAGGGGTGCCACGGTTCATTCCGGTCGGACGCCCTCGGCACCAGCTATTTCGGGGCTCCGGATTATCCCACAGGCAGCGGCGGGGCCGGGGATAACACCTACACGGCCGGCAGCGGGACCCTGGCTTCCCAGACCAAGGCCAACAGCCACCTCGATACGACCAAACACGGACGCTACACCTGCTCGGTGTGCCACTACGACACGATCCAGGATACCGATGCCAGTGACGGCTATACAATTGGCAACCGGGTTCTCCACGTGGACGGCGATATTGATGTCTTTTTTGACGGGACCACCGCTTCCGGTGCCTACAGCGAATCGTCCAAGACATGCCAGGTCGCCTGTCACTCCCTCGGCTATGGCTCGCGGGAGGCCTACTCCGGCTCCATTACCTATGTCACGGCCGTCTGGGGCGGGACGGTGGCCTGCGGCGACTGCCATGCCATAGGCACTGCCCTGACCACCGGGTCCCACGCCGTGCACCTGAACACGACGGCGTATCCCAACGGTCCCGGGATCCCCTGCAACGATTGTCACACTTCGGACACCGATCCGGAGCATGCCGACGGCAAGGTGGACTTCAACGATTCCGCGCTCAAGAGCACCACGACAAAGTGCGACGCCTGCCACGGCGGCGCCACGGACGCGGCTACTGCCAAGGCTTCCTGGCTCGATCCCAGGTACGGCGACTACACCTCCGGGGTGACCTGCGAGTCGTGCCATGAGAACGACGCCGACGGTGTGGCCATTATCGAAACGATCCCGGCCCCAGACACGGCCACCGGTTTCGTGGACAGGGGGCACGGCAACATCCTGGGCCTCCCCTGGAGCGGGAACGCTCCGGGACTCGTCTGCGTGGACTGTCACGACTGGCAAAAAAACCACGTGGACGGAGTCACCGGCTCCATCGGGAACCTTCCAAGACCCCTCGATTCCATCGACGGAGTGGCCATCGGTTCAACCAGCACCTCGGACGTGAACACGTGGTGCTCCGCGTGCCACGACGGGTCGCCGGGGGTGGGCGTCATCACCCACAACAACACCTGGGTGGAACCGGACGGCTATTACAGGGAAGGGGCTTTCACCCTGAACTGCGGCGACTGCCACGACCCCCACAGCGACCCGGCCAACATCTTCATGGTGCTCGGCAACGTGTCCAACACCGCCACGAGCCCGGACCAGCCCCACAGCGTTGTTTTTCTCGACGTGACGGGCATTAACTCCTTCGACGATATCTCCCAGGTCAACGATCCCAGCGAGGACCCGGCCAACCCGGCCAACTCAGCCGGGACCACTGATGTCTGCGCCACCTGCCACTACGACCCGGGCACCGACGGCGCTCCCACGAAATACAACTTCGGCGGCGAGGACAGCACCCAGCACGGTGAACGGCGCGCTACCGACTGCCGGGAGTGCCACATCCACCAACGGGGATTTGTGGCCACCTGCGATCAGTGTCACACTTACCCGCCGACGCTTGTTACCGGCCAGCACCTCGTGCACATCGACAAGTACGGGAGCAACTCCTGCGACTTTTGCCATATCAACAACGACCACAACGAACTCGTTGTCCAGACCGACCTCCAATACCAGGCCCTGACGCCCTCCGAGATCTCGTCGAACATCGACATCGATCTTTCCCTGAGCGACAAGGACGGCGCTGTTCCCTGGACCTACACGCCGGGGGCTCCCAACGCCGGAACGTGCGGCAACCTGTACTGCCACGGGGAGTTTTACGTTTCGTCAGGCTTCAACGTCCGGACGGACAACGCCAACTGGGGCAGCGTCGGCAGCGGCGCGTGCGGCACCTGCCACAGGGTGGGGAGCACCAACAAGACCGGGAGCCACGAGACCCACGTCGACCAGGCCAGTGTCAGGAACTACGGTTTCCGCATCGGATGCATGGATTGCCACCTCGAGGTCCAGGGTTACGGAACGGGACCCGGGGACGCCGGCCACGTGAACTGGCGCTCCGACGTGGCCGTCGCGGACACATGGGGGGCGCTGGCCGCCTACGACGCCCTGGCCAACGGCGGTTCGAGCGCCATCGGCGACATCCCGGGCAGCTGTTCGGATGTCCTGTGCCACGGCTCGGGGCTCGATCCGGCCGCCAGGGGTGTGGACACGACCCCCGACTGGGGTGATCCGGCTACGGCCGACTGCGGAACCTGCCACCTGGTGGACGACCCTGCCCAGGGTCTGATCGCCCAGGGGAGCCACCCGGTGCACGTGGGGACGGCCTCAGGGAAGTACTATGACATCGAGTGTATACGCTGTCACAGCGCCGTGGACCAGATCCTGGACGGCCTGGCCTCCATGGACGACCCGACCTACCACGCCGACCTGGCCACGGATGTCGATTTCGACGGCTTCAACGCCTTGGCCGCGACCTACGGGAACCTGGGACCCGGCCAGTGTTCCAACCTGTACTGCCACGGGAATTTTATCGGTTCCTCCGTCAACCCGGCCGGCGGCAATAACACGACGGCCACCTGGGGCAGCCCTTCAACGGGCGCCTGCGGGACGTGCCACGGGACCGATGCCAGCGCTACTCCCGATACCCTCGCCCACCCGGCGCACCTGGCCACGGTTCCCAACGGCCCGGGGGCTTCCTGTGACCTCTGCCACGGGCCCGGCGCGGCCACGGCGGCCCACGCAAACGGCAACACCCTTCTCCACGTCAACAGCAGGGTGGACCTTTACGCCAGCGTCAACCCGACGGGCGCCGGTTCCACCCTGACCTGTGCGCCCTCCTGGGTGACCGGGTGCCACAACGGCAAGCAATCTCCGCCCTGGAACGGTACCGCAAACTGCGTCGACTGCCATGCGGCAGGAGGCGGTTCCTTAGGGGATCCGGTGAGCGCCCTGCATGTGATAGCGTCAGCTTACTCGGCCGTGGTTCAATCCCACGACGAAGGCCTCTGGGCAGGCACCGCCGGGGTCACGGGCTGCGAGACCTGCCACGGCGCGTCACCTTCGGACCTCCATTACAACGGCACTGTGGACCAGAAGGCCGACACGATCAACTTCGCGGCGGACCTGGATTTCATGGCCGGCACCGTTCCCACATGTTCGCCCTCCAATGCCCTGGCCGCCTGTCACAGCGACGGCGGCGACTGGCAGAGGCAGTGGACCGACAACGCCGAGAGTCTCGTCACCACCATCGGAGACCCACGGTGCGATGCCTGCCACGGTCAGCGGGGCGCATGGAGCGCCGGGATGACGGTGAGCCACGCCAGGACCGCCGTCGACGACTCCACCCATTCGGAGTGCCTGTTCTGCCACGTCTACGGCGACCCCGCCTACGACTGGAATACCCACCACGAGTCAGGGGACATACAGTACAACTCCCACCCCAGCATCGGGTACAGCCCGGCCGTCGGGGCGTGCAACGCGGCCTGCCACGACAACACCCGCGTCATGGGGGTCTCCTCGGCCTTCGCCGAGAGCCCCCTCCTCGGGCCTGGAGTGAACTGCGCCTACTGTCACGGTGACGAGTCCGCCGACCGTTTGTGGCCTGACAACAACGGTACCAACAACACATACAGGGTCGATTACGCTGACGATGACATCGGGGCCCACGACAACCACATCCTGACCATCGGACAGTACCTGGGTTACGGATCAACTCCGGCCGATTTCGTACCCAGCGAGCAGATTGTCATCTGCGCCTACTGCCACCCCTTCCCGGGAGAAGTCGGGCATTCGGCCAACGCGGGAACCGATCAGAGGGTGGACATCCAAGCTCCAGGGACCTTCCTGAGGCACGATACGGCTGCTTTTTCTACTACCGTAGATTCGGCCAGCGCCGCCTACAACTACACGACCCAGGGGTGCAACCTCTCTTGTCACAACCAGGTGGACACTCCCACCGGGATTAACGACTGGAACAACCCGCCGGCACCCTCCTGCTCCCTGTGCCACCCGCCTGCGAGCTACACGAACCGCCACGGCACCCACATTATTGACCGGGGTTACGAGTGTACCCAGTGTCACCCTGATAACGGCACCTCTTACGGCCACGGCAACGGCGAGGTGAACCTGTTCTGGGCCAACTCGCCGAGCTTTGAAAACAGCTACGGCGGCGGGTCGGTGACCTACAGCCAGGCGGGTTCCCTGGCCTATAAGGACATGACCTGGGGCACCTGCGACTCGGCCGCCTGCCACGACAACAAGATGTCACCGCAATGGGATGCCGCGGTGACAGATCAGTGCTCGGTCTGTCACGAGGACGTGACGGCCACCGGAACGGCTACAGGGATCACCCACCTGTCCCACACCAGCGCCGCCGGCTCCTTTGGGCGGATCATCAACTGCGCGGACTGCCACCAGGGCCCGCCGGTGTGGAACACGACAGAGCCTTCCCCCGGACACATCAACGGCACCTTTGCCGTCAGCGGGTCCGTCACCTTCGCCTATGACGGCACCTACGACGTCACATTCGGCTCCTGCGGTATCAACGAGTGCCACAACCTCGGTGATGGAACCACTTCCCCATACAGTGCCGGCGGATCGTACATGTGGGGCAGCACCCTGGATGACTGCACGACCTGCCACAATAACCCCAACACCGCGGCCGAGACCGGCAACGAGGGCGCCCGCCACACGGTCCACGTGGGAAGTTCGTATTTCGTATCCGGCAGTTGTTCCGAGTGCCACACGGCCCAGACCGCGACCACCCACCTCGACGGGACGGTGAACATCAGCGGCAGCGCCAACGTGTCGGCGTTCAACGGGACCACCGGCAGCTGCACAAACAACTGCCACGCCGTCAACGCGGCCGTCTCCGGCGACTGGGCCGATACCGCCGATCTGGCCTGCACCGACTGCCACGACGCCGCGGGGCTCAGGCTGGAACGCGGCTGGCCGCCCGCCCAGGGCGAACATGCCGCCCACGTTTCCAACACGGCCTACGTGGACACGGGAAGCGGGTTCTGCACCGACTGCCACAACGACAACAACGCACCCAACACCCACAGTACGTTAGACAGCGTGGTGACCTCTCCGGCCCTGGGGGCAAAGATCACCACCTGGGCCGGGGACGGCAGCTGCGCTAACGACTGCCACTTCGCCGCCGATACGAACGAATGGACGGCCGACCTGAACTGCGTGGACTGTCACGTGGGTTCGAAGGGCCTGGGTGTCGGTCACATGTACACGTCGGGTCTTCACGCGGTGACGCCCCGTCTGAGCCAGGCGACCCACGCCGAGGCTCTGTCACCGTCGGCCGGCTGCGGCGTGTGCCACACGGCCATGGTGCCCATGTCCTCTGATCCGGCCAGCCACGTGGACGGGAGCTGGGAGGCCGACGGCGCGGCCCAGACCGAGACCCGCGGCCTGTTCGATGACTACAGCGACGCCAGTCCTGGATCGTGTTCGAACACGGGCGGCGTGAACGAGGTCGGTGTGGGTGGCTGCCACGACGGTCCTGGCGAGACGGGCAGCTGGTCGAGGAAGTGGACGACCACGGTCACGGCCGGTGACGGCAGCGAGTGCGCCAACTGCCACGGCGACTTTGTAAACGGCTGGGTTTCGGGGATCGTGAACCACGACCTGCCCGAGATGTCCGACACGACGAACCACGGCAACTGTTCCATCTGTCACGTGTACGACGATTCCGCCTACACCCTGCCCATCGGCTGGGGCGGCG